>CAJUHO010000073.1 GCA_910586195.1 uncultured Bacilli bacterium | reverse complement strand
TAACGGCTTGTAAAGGAAAATCATGTACAACACATGCTTTAAATGAGACAGCAGGATGGTATGATGATTATAGGGCTATGGTGACATTACAAAATCCATGGTCTATACGTAGTGGTTCCTATTCTGATGATGCGCTAACGGGTATATTTTATTTCGATTATTCTAGAGGAGGTATAGGGTATAATGCTACATTTCGCCTAGTATTAATTGAGAACTAAGAACTGAAAAAATAAGAAATTCAGTAAGAACATAGAAAATATGTTCTTTTTGTTTTTCACAAAATAAAAAATTCATAAAGCAAAATACTTTATGAGTTTTTTTGAAACACTTATTGTATATATAAATTAAGTATACAATGGGAGAGTCATATAATCAAGTAGGAAAAAATAGAAATAGTTGAATAATAAGGAATAAAAAAGAAATAAAGAAAAATTAATTAGTCAATTAATTGTCATGAGAAATAAGTAAAAACAAAATATGACAAAGTATGATTAAAAATAAAATTAGTCATAAGACTAGTCAAAGATAAAAGAAAGATTGATATAGAAGAAAAATGACCTTAAAAGTCATAAAGTATTTTGCTTTATGATAAAAGCGAGGTTAGAGGATGTTAGGAAGAATAAAGTATCAGTGGAAGAGATTAGGGAGGAATCATTATATAGCAATAATAGGAATTACCAGTTTACTTTTGATAGTGGGAGGCTTTTCCTATGCTTTGTTTACAAGTAGTGCAGAAAGAAGAGGGGCCTTAAATATTGTAACGGGAGAAATCGTTGCGACAATAGAAAGTAAAAGTTTGGATAATAAACATAGTATGAGTATAAAAAGTGGAGAGAGTAAAGAGATAGAAATTGCTTTGAAGAATGAAAATGGAAGAGATGCAAAGTTTAATTTTTGGTATGAAGTAGCAGAAGGAGTCAATGTGAGTTACGATAGTACAAAAGATGAGCCGATGGGAGAAGAAGGAGAAGTGATCAAGGATAATGGAGTAAAAACGTATCGTTTGAAGATAGCGAACAATACAGACAAAGATGAGGTAATCACTTTTGGAAGTAATGGAGGACTATACAATAAGAAGTTAACATTTCCTAGTGGTAAGAAGATAGTAGAAGGAATCATACCAGTAGTAGATACAGAGGCTAACATGATAAAAGTAGTATGGAATGAAGTTAGTAGTAGTTGGGAAAAGGCAGACAATCATAATTGGTATGATTATGACTTTGGAAAGTGGGCCAATGCCGTAACGGTGACAACTGCAAGTCGAAGTAAATATCAAAGTGCGACAAGTGGAACAGTAATTCCTATGAGTGATATCGAAACAATGTGGGTGTATATTCCAAGATACTCTTATACAATAGGAAGTGAGGATGGAACAAACTATTATGGAAAGAAGGGAGTATATTTAAGTAATGCACCAACTTTGGCATTACCAGGAGAGATAGATGTTAAGTTTATAAAGAAGAGTGAGAAAGAGCTAGGAAGTGCCCAATATAAAGTAGCAGAAAAGAGAGGTGGCTGGAGAACGCCCGATGGGTTTACGT
>CAJUHO010000072.1 GCA_910586195.1 uncultured Bacilli bacterium | reverse complement strand
TAAATTATCTAGTTTTGGACGTACTTTTTGAAGCTTTTTCGCCTTATTTTTCAATAGCTAATCTAAAACTGTCCGTAGGTAAGCTTTTTTACTTAGCTACAGACAGTTTTTGAAATTACCATAGGTTGATACTTTATACCTTTTATTCAAAAAGTCTCTTAAATCACGCAAAAACAGCACCTTTTTATGCTACTATATAATTATCCATAGAAAGTAGCTGATGCTGTATGAATAAATTATATAATAGTCAAATCGATATTACAAGTAATTTTGAACTTTTTCTTAAAAAAGCTGTTCCTAATATACGCAAAACCCAGCTTAACATCATCCCTTCTATCATGTTTGGTATGATTATATCTGAATCTTGCTCTTCTTCTGATATTGCCAAGCAATTAAAAGATGATGCTTTTAATTATGTTCAGTTTAATTCTAAAATTAAACGTATCAATCGTTTTTGGAATAATAAATTATTTGAGCCTTCTACTTTCTTTAAATCTATTATTACCTTTGTCCTTAATACTTATCATAAAAAACATTCTGATAATCGCGTTCATATTATTTTTGATCACATGTTTTCTCATGACAATTATACTGTTTTTATGCTTACTATGAGAATTGCCTCTCAAGGTATTCCTTTAACTTTTAAATGTTTTGATGGTAATAACGATGATGCTTTTTCTCTTAATACTTTACAATCTTGTATCAAAGATGTTTCTGATTTATTCAAAAATCGAGGTTTTGAACTCATCTTCCTTGCCGACAGATGGTTTTCCTCTACTAAACTATTAGACTTTATTGACTCTCTAGGTCATACTTACTGTGTTCGTCTAAAAGGTAATATTAAAGTATATAAAGATGGCATTATGACTAAAGCTAAGAAACTGAAACATCGTAAGTTTAAATCTGTTATTCATAAAGATGTTTCAATTACTGATAAGAGATATAAAACTAATCTTATTTATTCTGTTTCCATCAATACTTCCACTCCTTGGATTATTGTTACTAATGGTGATCCTAAAAGAGCTATTAAAGACTATGGTTATCGTTTTGGTGGTGTTGAATCTGTTTTTAAGAATCAAAAATCTAATGGATTTCATCTAAATAATATCAACAATGCTTCTATCAAAGCTTTTACTACTATGTATACTATTTTATGTACTTGTCAGCTATATCTTACTATTCTTGGTACTGATTTTTCTAAAAACACTAGGTGTTATAGTAAAGTTAAAATTGAAACTCATAAAACTTATATCAAAGATGGAAGAAAGGTTAGAAAACGAGTTATGTCCTTATTTAATACTGGACTTACTTTATTTCATTTAGCCTTTCAATCCTCCTTCTATATTAGATTACCATTCTCTTTTATACTCTATGATGTATAGTTTATAGTACTCTTTGTAAATAGATATAGTAATTTATTATTTTCGTCGTGGTCAAATTTTTCTAATTTTACCACTTTTTTTCATGATACTATAAGGTTACTTTTTTTATCTTAAATTATCTAGTTTTGGACGTACTTTTTGAAGCTTTTTCGCCTTATTTTTCAAT
>CAJUHO010000071.1 GCA_910586195.1 uncultured Bacilli bacterium | reverse complement strand
CAAAATTTCTTTCTATTTTTTCAAAAAAACACTTGACTTTTTATTAGCAGGCTTTAGAAAACAAAAGCGTTGACTTAGTAATGTCCATCCAACGATTTAAATATTTTTTTACATTATCCTCTAATTCAAAATCAGCTATTCTTTTTGACAATATACCATTCTTTTTCCCTTTTATGTATATTATTGATTCTACACCTACGGAAGATGCTATTACTGCGGAATGAGTGGTGACTATAATTTGTAGATTCTTTTTTAAACTTGCTACTTTCTGTAAATATTTTATTAATTTGGATTGAATTTGCGGGTGTAAATGCGCTTCTGGTTCTTCTATTAACAATACTGTAAACAAACCATGATTTTTATTTACAACTTCTAATTCAGCAAATACTGTAGCAATATAAAGCAAATTATTGTAGCCCAAACTATTTATTGCCACATCACGAAATTTTTTCTCATCAATTTCCCCTATATGTGGGAAAAATACCATTTTAATGCTCTGTAAAATAGAAGTAAAAGAGGACTCTGCGAATTGTAAATTAACACTTTGTCCGAACACAGTTCCCATAGAGTTTTTCATTGCTGTATTAATGTCTTTCTTCGCCTGCTCTATTTCACTAAATTTTTTATCATCGTTTTTTATAATGGACTTATTAAAATCACTAAACGCTTCTACCAATTTTTCCTTTCTAACATCTTCTGTATATTGGTGTTTCAACAATAACGCCAACCTAGATTTTCTTCCATTAGTCAACTTCTCTTCTGCATTTCTCAATGCTGGGAGATAAATTGTATCAATATAATCATATGTTTCTTCCTCAAACGCACTGGCTTTCGACTTACCACCCCAAATACTTTTTTTGAAATACCCTTTGGGATTTGGTTCCTTTTCAATTTCCAAATGGAGTTCTGCTTCAAACTCAGCATTGCACCATGATAAAAACGTAATCTTTTCTTCTGGACTTAATTTTTCCATTTTTAAATCAATATGAATATTTCTTTTTTCTTCCTCTTTTTCAAAAGATTTATAAAAATCTTCCTCTGTCACATATGGAAGCTCCGATTCTCGTAATATCAATCTTATCGCATCAATAATAGTCGTTTTCCCACATGCATTTTCACCCACTAAAACATTTAATCCTGAGTTAAATAGTATTGTAGATTCCTCATTACAATTTTTATATCCATCAATTTTCAATTCTGAAATATACATACAATCGCTAATCCCTTCTACATATCTTTACTTTTTAACAATATTTACAAAATTGTTGCGTGAAAAATTGAAACTATTTATACACAATTATAGTATATATTCAGATTTATCTCAATCGTTTTCTCTGAAAACCTTCCTGTGCTGTAAGGCATATCATATACCTTACAGCACAAATCTTTAATCTATCCCCTCATAATAATTTTAAAAACCATTTTCCTCAATACCCTTTTCCAAAATGGTATGTATCAGTCCCTCCAGCTCCACACCATTTATCTCGCTGACCACGATCAGCTTTGCAAGGGTATCTTTCTGTACAGATATGGCATACTGTTCCTCATCGGCACGAAGCTCATGGACGCAGATGCCAAGC
>CAJUHO010000070.1 GCA_910586195.1 uncultured Bacilli bacterium | reverse complement strand
ACGATTGGCAGAAAAGTGAAGAATTCATATGGGATTTAGAAAGATATAGAAAAAAGAAAAGGATTTAAATGAAGTAGTATCAAAGAATCTTCACAATCAAAAATCATAAGAACAGATACTATCAAAGTATTAAGGTGTATTAAAAAAACGTTAAACAATTTGCAAATCTTACTCAAGTAGAATAGAAAAAGTATAGTTAAATATTAATTACTTAAATATTTCTTACAAGCAATAGTTTTAATAAAATGACAATTTTAATTTGTAATAACAATTAATAATGCAAAAGATTAATAGTATAATATTAATTTTTTATATAAAATATTGATATTTTGCATTAAAAAGTATATAATTATACTGAAAGTAGGAGAAATACTATGTCTATATTTACAGAAGAAAATATTTTAAATTTACTTTATTCTTATAATTCATGGTGGAAAACAGGAGTTATGCAAAAGGAGTTTGATAAACCTTTTAAGAGAGTACCATTTTATGATGCGGAAAAATCCTTTAGAAGTGAAATTAGAAGAACAGTTCTATTGAGCGGAGCAAGAAGAACAGGAAAAACTACAATAATGTATCAAATGATTTCAAAATTATTGGATGAAGGAATATCTCCAAAGAATATTTTATTTATATCCTTTGATCATCCATTACTTAAGATGTGTAGTATAGATAATGTATTAAAGATATATACTTCATATATTTCTTCAGATAAGAATATATACTGCTTTTTTGATGAAATTCAATATTCAGATAATTGGAATAGTTGGCTAAAAATTTTATATGATACTTCCCCAAATATAAAAATAATGGCAACAGGCTCTGCAAGTCCTGTATTAGAAGACAAAGCAAAGGAAAGTGGGTTAGGAAGATGGATAACTATTCAAGTGCCAACGTTAACATTTTATGAGTATTGTCAATTATTAGATATAGAAAAGCCAGAATTACCTAAAAATATTAAACCAACACAGTTATATTCTCTTTCTCAGCAAGAACAAACAGATATTGTAAAAAAGTTATCATTTTTACAATCCCATTTTATTCGTTATTTACAAGTTGGTGGGTTTCCAGAGCTTGCATTATCTAAAGATGATATTTATGCTCAAAGAGTACTAAGAGAAGATATTGTAGATAAAGCAATTAAAAGAGATATTCCAGCAATATACTCCATTAGAAATATCAATGATGTAGAAAAAGTGTTTTTATATTTATGTTATAACTCATCTAACATTATTAATCTTCAAACAATATGCAAAGAATTACAAGTAAATAGAATCACCTTAGAAAAATATATTAATTATTTGGAAAGTGCTAATTTGATTTATATAAGCCATTTAGTAAATATTGGATCAAAGCAATTACTAAAATCACAAAATAAAATTTACATTTCAGATGCAGCAATAAGAAATGCAGTATTATTAAAAGATGATATTACTAGTGATGCAACAGAATTGGGAATTATTGCAGAAACAGCCGTTTATAAACACATAAGGGCTTTTAGTTATAATAGTCTTGCCGAGGTTGGGTATTATAGAGGTGGTAATAAAGATAAAGAAATTGATATTGTAGTTAATTACCATAAGGACTTCCAGCCTATAATGATAGAAGTGAAATACAGAGAAGATTCAAAAATAACAGAGAAAGATTTGATTGTAGAAGAATCAAATCCTTCACGTCCTAATTTAGTTATAACTAAGAAAATTGATGATTTTGGTTTATTTCATTTTTCAAACAATAAAGATATCTATAAAATTCCAGCACCTGTTTTCTTGTATTTATTAGGATATGTTGAGAGTAATAAGTTTAAATAAATGAGGAAAGATAGAATGATAAAAAAAGTTTTATTTATACTACTTGAAGGTATTAT
>CAJUHO010000069.1 GCA_910586195.1 uncultured Bacilli bacterium | reverse complement strand
GCATGGGAATTAATCCTACTGCTATTAAATCCATAACGGTTTCCACTTTTTGTCATATTTCTTCCAATAATAGCAACATTTGCTACTTGAATATTTCTCCAGCTTGGTACGTTTGGTTTTATCATAGCATCTAATGTCGTTACATTTCCTCCTCCCCACGTGGCTGAAGTATTAGTACTACTTGTCTCAAACTTTCCTATCCAGATTCCTGATAGCTCTTCTGTTCCAAATGTAAAACCATCGGGCGTCCTCCAGCCATCTCTCTTTTCTGCTACTTTATATTGCGCACTTCCTAGCTCTTTCTCACTTTTCTTTATAAACTTAACATCGATTTCTCCTGGTAATGATAAGGTTGGAACACTGTTCAAATATACTCCCTTCTTTCCATAATAGGCATCTCCATCTTCACTTCCTATCGTGTAAGAGTATCTTGGAATATATACCCACATCGTTTCAATATCACTCATAGAAATCGCTGTCCCACTTGCTGCACTTTGATATTTACTTCTTGTAGCAGATGTCACCGTTACGGCATTCGCCCACTTTCCGAAATCATAATCATACCAATTATTATTATCTGCCTTTACCCAACTGCTACTAGCTTCATTCCATACTACTTTTATCATGTTGGCTTCTGTATCTACTACTGGTATGATTCCTTCTACTATTTTCTTACCACTAGGAAAGGCTAACTTTTTATTATATAATCCTCCATTACTTCCAAATGTTATTACTTCATCTTTATCTGTATTGTTCGCTATCTTTAATCTATAGGTCTTTACTCCATTATCCTTGATTACTTCTCCTTCTTCTCCCATGGGTTTATCTTTCATACTGTCATAACTCACATTGACACCATCTGCTACTTCATACCAAAAGTTAAACTTTGCATCTACTCCATTTCCATTCTTCAAAGTAATTTCTATTTCTTTACTCTCTCCCCCTTTTATAGTTATTCTATAATTCCTATCTAAACTTTCACTCTCTATTCTTGCTGCTATTTCTCCTGTTACGATATTTAAAGAGCCTCTTCTTTCTGCACTACTTGCAAATAAGGCATAGGAAAAACCTCCTACTATCAAAAATAAACCGATAATTCCTATTATTACTATATAATTACTTTTCTTCAACTTCTTCCACTGATACTTTATTCTTCCTAACATTCTCTAACCTCGCTTTTATCATAAAGTTAAATACTTTATGAATCTTAAGGTTATTTTCGTTTTATATCAATCTTTCTTTTATCTTTGACTAGCCTTATGACTAATTTTATTTTTAATCATACTTTGTCATATTTTGTTTTTACTTATTTCTCACGACAATTAATTGACTAGTTAATTTTTCTTCTTTCCTTTATAATCCCCTTATTATTCAACTATTTCCATTTTTCCTACTTGATTATATGACTCTCACATTGTATACTTATCTTACAAGTATAATAAGGTATTCAAAAAACTCATAAAGTATTTAACTTTATGAATTTTTTATTTTATTATTTCTTTCAAAACTTCTAAATTATCTAACAAGATAGCTATGTTGCACTTAATACGAGGCGGAATGAGGCACTACCAAGGGTATTACCGCTGTCTTGGGCAATACAGAAAACGCCCGCAGGCGAACCGTATATAAAATGACCGCCGCACACCGACCATGGGTATTGTGCTGTTACCATCATTGTATAATCTCCATACCAACCTGCTGTTTCATTTAAGGCATGTGTTGTACATGATGTTCCATTACACGCTGTTAGGGGATCACTACTTTCATAAAAATCATAATACTTATCTTCCAGAAAATCCTTTCCTGTTATCTTTGTTCCGTCCTGTAATAGGCCTGTATAACCCGAATGTTCTAATACACTCCTTCCTGAATATCTCTCTCCTTTCGGTGCATAATCTCCCATCATATATTCCCAACTTCCTCCACTCATATCATAGATTCCAT
>CAJUHO010000068.1 GCA_910586195.1 uncultured Bacilli bacterium | reverse complement strand
TTCTATTCTTCTTTTATCACCTGGAAATGTTAACTTCTTATTATATAATCCTCCATTACTTCCAAATGTTACTTCTTGGTCCCTATTTGTAGTATTTATAATTATTACCCTATATACCCTACTCCCATCTTTTTCTACTATCGTTCCATTCTCATCTGGAATAATACCATTTTCGCCATTATAACTGTCAATGTATACATACACCCCATTTTCGGCTTCATACCAAAAGTTAAATTTACCATCTCGTTCATTTTCATTCTTTAACGTAATTGTTATTTCTCTACTTTCTCCACTCTTGATTATTATGCTATGATTATTATCTAAACTTTCACTTGTTATTGTCCCAACAATTTCTCCTGTTACAATATTTAGGGAGCCCCTTCTTTCTGCACTACTTGTAAATAAGGCATAGGAAAAGCCTCCTACTACTAAAAACAAACTTATAATTCCTATTATTACTATATAATTACTTTTCTTTAATCTCTTCCATTGATACTTTATTCTTCCCAACATCCTCTAACCTCTCTTTTATCATAAAGCAAAATACTTTATGATAAATATCTTAGGTTTCCTTATATATCAACGAATTATATAATAATGACTATTCTTTTGACTGTTTTTACTTTCCTACAAACTTTGCATTATTTTGTTTCTACTCTGATATTTTGACAATCTTTTGACTATTTAATTTTTTTTCTTCCCTTCTTTTCTTTTTATTTTTCTATATTTTTATTTTTCTTACTTGATTATATTTTTTCCATATTATATACTTAATCTATAAATATAATAGGATTTTAAAAAAACTCATAAAGTATTTTGCTTTATGAATTTTTTATTTACAAACAAAAAAGAAACACATTTATTCGTATTTCTCAAAAAGACGACCAAACCCCACTAAATACTTATCAATACTCTTATTCTCTATACTTTCAAAATTTCTTCTTTCAACTAAGTCGTGCTTAGTATGAGGCGGAACGATGCATTTTCATAAAAACTGCCGTGATTACTGGAAAAAGAGAACACACCAGCGCCTATAGCGTCACCATAACAGCCACCACGTACAGACCATGGATATTGTGCTGTTCCCATATACGTATAATCTCCATACCAGCCTGCTGTCTCATTTAAGGCATGTGTCGTACATGCTTTTCCATTACATGCTGTTAGTGGATCACTACTTTCATAAAAATCATAATATTTATCTTCCAGAAAGTTCTTTCCTGTTACCTTTGTCCCATCTTTCAATAAACCTGTATAACCAGAATATTCTGACGTGCTCGTTCCTGAATACCGCTCTCCTCCTGGGGCATAATCTCCCATCATATACTCCCAAGATCCTCCGCTCGTATCATAAATCCCATAGATTGTTCCTGTTGTTGAGGCCCCTGTTCCTGATAGAGAAACATCATAGCTATATTGACAACCGAAATCCTTATTTCCATTACTTGGTGCACCATAGCTACAGCCTGTTATATATTGATTTGACTTATTTTGATATATCTCTTTATTCGCTCCTGTATATGAATCATTCTTTAATTTTCCATATTTACTCTGACTCAAGTAAGAAACCAATGTCCACTCACTGTTCTTCATAGCGTGAGGGGCAAATTTTGTATTACTAAATCCATAGCGATTCCCACTTTTTGTTATATTTTTTCCTACCTCCGCTATTGTTGCTACTTGTATTCCTCTCCAACTTGCTACATTCGGCTTTATCAGCGCATCTAGGGTTGTCACATTTCCTCCTCCATACTCTGCTGTTGGATTAGAACTACTTGTCTCAAACTTTCCTACCCACACTCCACTTAACTCTTCATCTCCAAATGTAAACCCATCTGGCGTTCTCCAATTGTTCACTCCTTCTACTACTTTATACTTCCCACTTCCTGTCTCCTTTACATCTTTCGTTACAAACTTGACATCTATCTCTCCTGGTAATGTCTTCGTTGGAGCACTACTTAAGTACTCTCCCTTCTTTCCATAATAATTAGTCCCATCTTCACTTCC
>CAJUHO010000067.1 GCA_910586195.1 uncultured Bacilli bacterium | reverse complement strand
GGACAGATGACTACAGTAAAAGAAAATGTAACTCAGATTATGAATGGTCTAAAATAATAAAAAAGCTCTAAGTTAAAAAAGGGTCTGTTCTCCTCCTAAACAGGCTCTTTTTTATTAATTGACATATAGTGTCTGTTAAATTTATAATAAAACCGTGTCGGAGGTGGTTATATATGGCAGACAAAAGAGAAAGTTTAAAAATCGGTGAAATTTATACATTAGAGCAGGCGGATGGCAAAGGTAAAAAAGATTTTAAAATTAATAAGGAAATCGGCAGAGGAGGCTCTTGTATTGTTTATGAGGCGGAATATCATATTGATGAAAAATCAGAAGCCGTAAAAGCAATATTAAAAGAGTATTATCCCAGAGATAATTCAAATAATTATGATGTAAAAAGACAATCTGACGGAACACTGTTAATAAACGACGGAAGTCAAAAAAAATTTGAAGAAAAAAAAGAAAAATTTTTTGAGGGATTTTATAAGCAAATTGAGTTTCAGAACAAAAATACCATACTCTCAAACAGCATAGTTTTTGGAATGGAAAAGTTTCTCGCAAATAATACAGAATATATTTTAATGGCAAGAGATGAGGGAAATTCTTTTGATGAATGTAAATTTTCATTTGATAATGAAAATAACAATGTTGAATCAAATTTTAGAAAATTTTCTCTGCATCAGACAATAAATACAATATATGAATTCAGTAAAATTGTTGGGCAGCTTCACAAAGAAGGATTTTTACTCTTAGACATAAAACCTGATAATATGTATGTAACGTTGAAAGATGAAGTTAAGCTTTTTGATTTTGATTCGTTTAAAAGAAAAGACAATTTATTAAATGAGTCTATTTCAAGCTCAAGTGGATGGGAAGCGCCGGAAGTAAAAGGATTTTATACTTACTTGGAACAAGAAAATATTACAGGCGCCGAAAGAAAATTAAGCGAAATAGGCGAGAGAGCAGATTTTTATTCAATAGGTCAGCTTTTATCATATAAAGTTTTTGGAATTATTTCTCAAGACGAAAATAGTGAACATATAAATAATCATATTGAAGAATTGAAAAAAGATTTATTTAAAGAACACAGTAATATAAATTATGAGATATTTGGGAGATTACAGCAATTTTTTAAAAAAACAATCACAGCAATAAGAAATGCAAGATATAAAAATGACAGCGAACTTATTAACGCACTTGAGGAACTTAAAAATTTGGCAAACCCGCAAAATAGATTTTTAAATTATAGAATTGAAAATCCAAGCATATACGCTGATTACAGGGACAAAGAACTTGAACAGTTACATAACATTTTGCAAAATCACAGTTCCGTTTTTGTTTCAGCCATAGGAGGTATGGGAAAGAGCGAACTTGCTAAAATGTATGTTCAAAAATACAAAAATGAATATGATATAATTCAATTTGTAAATTATTCCGATTCTATGGAAAACACTATAAGAAAAATAAGTGTAAGCGGACTTGAAGCCAAATTGACAGAAGACCCTGCGTTACATTATCAAGTTGTAAGCAATTTGCTTGATAAACAGGAAGGAAATATTTTACTTATTATTGACAATTTCGACAGCGAGACTAAAGACATTAATTTGCTTGCGGACAGAAAAAACATAAAAGTAATTTTTACTACAAGACTTGATATTAAAAAATTATATAATGAATATACGAATGGGCTTATTGAACTTAATCCTTTAAGCAATGAAGACTGTGAAAACTTCTTCTGTAAATTATATAATGAATATGACGAAAGTGAGTTGCCGGAAATAAGAGAAATTATAAAAACTGTAAATAAAAATACCCTTGTTGTTAAGCTTATAGCACTGCAAATGCAGGAACAGGCTACAGAAGCGTCGGAAATACTTGAAAGACTTAAAACGGCTGATGTTCATAATTTAGACGGAGAAGTATTTTATAACACAGAATACAACATTTTGTACGCTCATCTTTTAACGGTATTTAATATGGCGGACTTCGATGAAGATACAAGACTTATACTTTTAAAAATGTCTATTGTTCCTTTTATTTATAAAAAAGACATTAAAGAATGGCTTGATGAAAAAAATCTAAATGGCGTAAACAGGTTAAAAAACAGAGGCTGGATAGAATATGATGAAAACGAAAGAAAATTTT
>CAJUHO010000066.1 GCA_910586195.1 uncultured Bacilli bacterium | reverse complement strand
ATTTATTAAAAATAAAAAGACTATTAACAAATTTTACTTTGTCAACAGCCTGAAAGTAATACCAAAGTATAAGTATTACTTTATTCTGTAATAATTGCTGCAGTAGGACAAGATTCCACTGCTTCTGTTGTATCTTCTTGTAGCTCTTCACTAACTGTTTCTACCTTAACAGTAGAAAGCCCCTCATCATCAATTTCAAAAACGTCAGGGCAGATAGCGGCACAAGCACCACAGCCAATGCAAGCTTCTTTATTTACTTTTACTTTCATACTTATTCTCCTTTGCTATTTCTATTATACTAAATATTATGTATTTACGTAAAGAAAAACTTATCTATCTTTTGTTTTTTTAAAGCTTATGGTAAAATTGTTATAGTGAGAAGGTGACGTATATGCGTAGTCGAATGAATCGATATCATTTAGAAGAAGTAAACTCTAAAACTCCTGCTACTAGATCAGGAAAGAATCAACAACTATATCGAGATTTAGGAAAAAACACGAAATATACAAACTTTACAGATGTCAGTAAAGTAAATGCCATTGATTTAGATGCTGCGACAAAGAGTTATAGAACACGTGAAGGATATCATAAAATTAAGGATTATAGTGATATTTTAGAAAAGCCAAAAATAAAAAGAGAGTTAGATGATTTTAATTATCTATATCAAGATCATGAAAACCGCGTTTATGATATTAATAGTGTCTTGAAGGAGGCAAAGGAAAATCGTCAGGAACGCGATGAGTTAGAAAAAAAGCGAAAGCTTAAAAATACGAATTATAATATTTTAGCAAGTCTTGATCCAGAAGAATTAGAAAGATATCGAATGGAAAAGCAAAAAAGTAATAAGCCTGATCCAGAGGAATTAAGGGATTTAATAGATTCTATTACGTCAAGAACTTTGCGAGGAGAAATTGATAAGGCCACAAGTGTTGATTTATTGAGTGACTTAATGGCTACTAGTGTTACAGATAGAATAAATCCAGAAGATTTAGAATTAAGTAAAAAAATAGTAGATAAAGATCCTATAGAAAAGGCTCAAGAAGAGAAGAAAAGTGAATTAGATAATATGGATAAGTCTTTTTATACGAGGTCTATGGATTTATCAGATAAGGATTTTGATTTTTATGATGAAGAGGAGAAAAGAAAGCCATCTATTATAGATGCCTTACTTGTTGTTGTAGTAATTGCTATTGTAATAGTAGTTATCTATTTTGTAATGAAGGCATTGTAAAATTAAAAATTTAGAATAGAAATAATGATTGAGATGTCGAATTATGATGTCTTTTTTATTTATAAAAAAATTCATAAAGCAGAATACTTTATGAGTTTTTTTAATGTTTATTGTACTTATAGGTTAAGTATATAATATAGAAAAAATATAATCAAGTAATAAAAAAGAAAATATTGAAAAATAAGGAGATATAAAGGGATAAAGAGAAAAATAAGTAGTCAAGAAATTGTCAAAAAGAGAAGAAAAAACAAAAAAAGACAAAGTTTGATAAATAATAAAAATAGTCATATGGATAGTCAAATTTAAAAAAAGCTTATCATAAAAGATAAATAACCTTAAAGGTCATAAAGTATTCTGCTTTATGATAAAAGAGAGGTTAGAGCATGTTAGGAAGAATAAAGTATCAGTGGAAGAGATTAAAGAAGAATCATTATATAATAATAATAGGAATTATCAGTTTATTTTTAGTAGTAGGGGGCTTTTCCTATGCCCTATTTACAGGTAGTACAGAAAGGAAGGGGGCTCTAAATATCGTAACAGGAGAAATTGTTGTGACAATAGAGAGTGAAAGTTTAGATAATAGAAATAGTATGGTTATAAAGAGTGGAGAGAGTAAAGAGATAGAAATTACTTTGAAAAATGAAAATGGACGAGATGCAAAGTTTAATTTCTGGTATGAAGTAGCAGAGGGAGTCAATGTGAGTTATGATAGTACAAAAGATGAGCCCATGGGGGAAGAAGGAGAAGTAATAAATAATAATGAAATAAAAACATATCGCTTGAAGATAGCGAACAATACAGATAAAGATGAAGTAATAACATTTGGAAGTAATGGAGGATTTTATGATAAGGAGTTAGCCTTTCCAAGCGATAAGAAAGTAGTAGAAGGAATCATACCAATAGTAAATACAGAGTCTAATATGATAAAAGTAGT
>CAJUHO010000065.1 GCA_910586195.1 uncultured Bacilli bacterium | reverse complement strand
CCCACATCGTCTCGATATCACTCATAGAAATCGCTGTTCCACTTGCTGCACTTTGATATTTACTTCTACTTGCAGATGTGACGGTAACAGCATTCGCCCACTTTCCGAAATCATAATCATACCAATTATGATTGTCTGCCTTTACCCAACTACTACTAGATTCATTCCATACTACTTTTATCATGTTAGCCTCTGTATTTACAATCGGTATGATTCCTTCTACTATTTTCTTACCACTTGGAAAAGATAACTTCTTATTATAAAGTCCTCCATTACTTCCAAAAGTGACTACTTCATCGTTATCTGTATTATTCGCTACCTTTAATCTATAGGTCTTTACTCCATTATCCTTGATTACTTCTCCTTCTTCCCCCATGGGTTCATCTTTTGTACTATCATAACTCACATTGACGCCATCTGCTACTTCATACCAGAAATTAAACTTTACATCTCTCTCATTTTCGTTTTTCAATGTGATTATTATTTCCCTACTCTCTCCACTTTTTATTATCATACTATGATTATTATCTAAACTTTCACTCTCTATTGTCGCAACAATTTCTCCTGTTACGATATTTAAAGAGCCTCTTCTTTCTGTACTACTTGTAAATAATGCATAAGAAAAACCTCCTACTACTAAAAATAAACTAATAATTCCTATTATTACTATATAACGATTCTTTTTTAGTCTCATCCATTGATACTTTATTCTTCCTAACATACTCTTAACCTCTCTTTTTATCATAAAGTTGACTACTTTATGAGTTTTTTTTGAAATGCTTACGATATTTATAGATTAAGTATACAATAAAAGAGGAATATAATCAAGTAAGAGAATCCAGCATCATTGAAAAATAAGAAAGAAAAAAGAATAGTAGTGATATTAAGTAGTCAAAAAATTGTCAAAAAAGGGAGATAAAAATAAAGTGGAATAAAGTTTAATCGTGAAGAAAAGTAGTCGGAAGAGTAGTCAAAAGAAATAGAAAGATTGATATAAAGGAAAAATAACCCTAAAACTCATAAAGTAGTCAACTTTATGAATTTTTTATTTTGTATAAAATTTTATTATATTTTTCAAAACTTCTAAATTCTCTAACAAGAGAACTATATCGCGCTTAGCACAAGACGGAATGAAACACGATCATAGAAATAACCGCTGTAGGAGTTATAATAGAAAACACCAGCAAGACTATCACGGTGATAGTGACCGCTGCGCAAAAACCATGGATATTGTGTTGTTAACATATATGTATAATCTCCATACCAGCCTGCTGTCTCATTTAAGGCATGTGTTGTACATGCTTTTCCATTACATGCTGTTAGTGGATCACTACTTTCATAAAAATCATAATACTTATCTTCCAACCAACTCTTTCTGGTTATCTTGGTTCCATCCTGTAATAGTCCTGTATATCCTGAATGCACTATCGTACTCATTCCTGAATACCTCTCTCCTCCTGGGACATAATCTCCCATCATATACTCCCAACTTCCCCCACTCATATCATAGATTCCATAAATTGTTCCTGTTGTTGAGGCCCCTGTTCCTGATAGAGAAACATCATAACTATATTGACAGCCATAGTCAGTGTTGGCATTACTTGGACTTCCATAACTACAGCCTGTTATAAATTCGTTTGATTTATTTTGATATATTTCCTTATTTACCCCACTAAACCTCTTATTTCCCAGTTTTCCATACTTACTTTGTGAAAGATAGGCAACTAGCGCCCATTCACTATTCTTCATGGCATGAGAGTCTATTTTTGTATTACTAAATCCATAACGATTCCCACTTTTTGTTATATTTTTTCCTACCTCCGCTATTGTTGCTACTTGTATTCCTCTCCAACTTGCTACATTCGGCTTTATCAGCGCATCTAGGGTTGTCACATTTCCTCCTCCATACTCTGCTGTTGGATTAGAACTACTTGTCTCAAACTTTCCTACCCAAACTCCACTTAACTCTTCATCTCCAAATGTAAACCCATCTGGCGTTCTCCAATTACTTACCCCCTCACTTACCTTATACTGCGCACTTCCTGTCTCTTTTACATCTTTCGTTACAAACTTTACATCTATCTCTCCTGGTAATGCTTGGGTCGGCGCACTACTTAAATACTCTCCCTTCTTTCCATAGTAATTAGTCCCATCTTCACTTCCTATTGT
>CAJUHO010000064.1 GCA_910586195.1 uncultured Bacilli bacterium | reverse complement strand
TGTATACTTTATAAATTTAAATGTTTCAGCTCCATTATCATAAAAATAATAATTGTTTTTTATAAATTCAAATGGATAAAAAAATAAATAGATAGCCATTATTGTTGGAATTTTTCTTTTGGCAATTGTTGAAAACAAAATCATAATTGAACTTATTGATGTACACCCCACTATCCCACAAAAAGCAAAAAAGAGGATATTTACAAAAGTTTCAATACTTAAATCCATGCCAACCCCATTTAACAATGATGATGTTATCACTGCACTACATATAAAAGCAGAAAGAAGCAAAACCATCCCCAACCAAAATATAATCGCTTTTGCAAAAAAAATTTTTTTCCGTGAACAACCGCTTAGCAAACTTTTTCCAAAAGATTTATTGGAAAAATCTTCACATAAAAATGCTGATGTAAAAATGAGGCCAATATTCGTATGGTAAATAAGGTATGCAATGCCTAAACGAAAAGCCCTATACCCTGTTCTTGGTTTCATTAGCAATAATATTGCTGCAAGGATTAAATTTATAAGTAGTAAAATTTTAAAAATTGAAGATTTGCTCAGTTTAAACCATTCTGCTTTTATTAAATTTTTCATAGATTTACCTCGTAACTATATCCCGTTGTTTCATTTAATGCAATGATATTTTTTATCTCTCTTTTTCATAAAAAAGAAATATATGAGCATCCATCTTATTACTATTCACGGCCATTTTTTTTCATGCGATAGACCATCTACCTTCGGCATAGGTCGCTGCTTTACAGCTTTATCTTATTCTATACTAACCAAAGCAACACTTCTACATTAATTTTTCTTATTTAAATTCTGTTTTTTCAAAAATAATCAAGCCAATACACAAACTCAAAATAATAGTTAATATATTTACTTGTAAAAATAATTCCGGCTGAAACCTGTGAATCATCATACTATCTTGATTTGTATACATTGTATTAATTTGATACACATATGTATATTTTAAAAATTTTAGTATATCTTCTCCATTTTCATAAAAACGATAATTATTTTTCAAATATTCAAATGGAAAAAATAATAAATAGATAACCATAATTGTGGGGATTTTACTTTTAACAATTGTGGAAATTAAAATCATAACGGAACTCATAGAAATACATCCCAATATCCCACAAAAGGCAAAAAATAGGATATGCTTGAAAATTTCAACGTTAAAGTCCATGCCAAATCCATTTAACAATGATGATGCTATCGCTGCACTGCATGCAAAAGATAAAAAAAGTAAAATCATACCCACCCAAAATATAATAACTTTAGCAAAAAAAATTTTCATCCGTGAAAAACCGCTTAACAAACTTTTTCCAAATGATTTATTGGAAAAATCTTCACACCAAAATACGGCTGTAAAAACAAGGCCAATATGTATATGGTAAAAAAGATATGCAATACCTAAATGAAAAGCCCTATACCCTGTCCTTGCCATACCGGCTTGAGTTAATAGCAGTGTTAATAACACTGAAGCAGTTAAATTTATCACTAGTAAAACTCTAAATACTTGGGACTTGGTCAGTTTAAACCATTCCGCCTTTATTAAATTTTTCACCCTTTTTACCTCTCTCGCTCCATAATTGACAAATTCAAATCTTCAATATTGGCATGTTCTATTTCTGCTTCTATTTAAATTCCGTCTTCTCAAATATAATCAAACTAATAACCAAAGTTACAATTATAGTTACTATATGTACTAGAAAAAATATTCCTGGCTGGAATCCGAACTCTATGCCATCTTCATTTTGATATAATATATTGACTTGGTACACGTATGTACATTTTAAAAATTTTAATATGTCATCCCCGTTTTCATAAAAACGATAATTGTTTTTCAAATATTCAATTGGAAAAAACACTAAATAGAAAACCATAATTGTCGGGATCTTACTTTTGATGGTTGTAGAAAACAAAATCATGACTGAACTTATTGAAGTACATCCCAATATCCCACAAAAAATAAAAAAGAGGATATTTTTGCAATTTTCCATATTTAAGTCCATGCCAAACCCATTTAACAATGATGATGTTATCGTTGTACTACATGCAAAAGAAGAAAGAAGCAAAACCATACCCACCCAAAATATAATAACTTTTGCCAATAAAATCTTTTTACGGGAATAACCGCTTAGCAAGCTTTTCCCAAAAGATTTATTAGAAAAATCTTCACATAAAAATGCAGCTGTAAAAATAAGGGCAATATTTGTATGGTAAAAACAATATGCAATACCGAAACGAAATCCTCTATACCCTGTTCTCGGGAATGTACACATGTATAATATCGCAGCAGCTAAATTTATAAACAGTAAAACTTTAAATACTGAAGATTTACTCAGTTTAAGCCATTCTGCTTTTATTAGATTTTTCATATTTTTTTACCTCTCATAATTCATATAAGCATATTAACATTGAAAAAGAGATATGGGAGTTTGATGATTGCTCCCATATCTTCTAAATTAAACAAAGTCTGGCTTTATTCAATTTCTGTTAGATAAAGAACTTTGAGTCACATGATAATGCACACTTAGCAGAACAAGATCGCATGCATGTTGTAGCCGTAGTTACTGATGTACATGCATTGGAACAACCGTTATTT
>CAJUHO010000063.1 GCA_910586195.1 uncultured Bacilli bacterium | reverse complement strand
CCGTCTACCCTGCGTGGCTTGCGGGGATTGCCGGTAATTATATTATAACAGGGGTGATTATTGTGGATGAAGGATATTTTGATAAATTTAAAAATCAGGTTTGGACTACCAGACAGGCTCGAATAAAAGCGGAAAAACGTCTTGAAAATAAAGAAATGTTTATTCAGTTTGTCAATATTTATTATTCATGTTTTACTATTATTTTTTCTCTTGTTTCTTATGTGCTTGATAATGAATGGTTGAACTTAATTTCTTTAATTATGACAATATCATTGCTAATTGTGATATTATTCTTTAATTCTATGAAGTATAAAGACACTGCTGGACAATTTAGGGAAAATTATACAGAACTGCAGAAAATAGAGTTTAAATTACAATTTTTAACCGCAAATAACACAGCAGAAGTACGTGAACTGCAAATGCAATATTGTGATTTGATGAATGCAAATAACAATCATATTTCTTTCGATTATTATTGTGCAGTAGCTGAGTTTGATAAAGAAGACAAGAACAAAATCTGGAATAAAATATGGAAAAAATATTATTGGGGACGCATTTGGCGTGTCTTGGTTAAAATTCCGATTATTGTCTTTCCAATCGTTTTGCTGTTTTTTGAAGGCGGGATATAATCATGCAGGCTAATAAATCATTTCGTCAACATTTTACAATGGACAGTATTAAACAACACTATTTTTCTAAAGTAAGAACCCATTCATCTGTAGGATTAGATAGAATAACACCGAGTTCGTTTTATTCTAATATTGATAAACATATCGAAGTTATACATAAGAAAGTCCTAAAGGGTAATTATTCTTTTACAAATTATAGACAGTTGCTTATAATAAAAAACGCAGAAAAGCCACCAAGAAGTATATGCATTCCAACTATTCGTGACAAGTTAACTTTGTCTTTAATAAATGATATGCTGTACGACATATATGGAAAAACTTGTATGACTCCAATGCCGCAAATATTAATAAACAAAATCATATCCCGTTTGGGAAAATATACTCACTTTATAAAAATTGATATAAAATCTTTCTATTCTTCAATAAATCAAGAAAAGTTGTTGAAAACTATAAAAGTTAACGTTAGGAAAAAAGAAATCATTTCATTAATAGAAGATGCTATAACAACACCCTCTATTTCAGTTAGTACAAAAAGTCAATTTGTAACACGTAGAGATAAAGGTATACCAGAAGGTCTACCTATATCCAATTCTTTGGCAAATTTATATATGAAAAACATAGATTTAAAATATGGAAACATTACTGAAATAGAATATTTCAGATATGTGGATGATATATTGATACTTCTAAATGAAGAAAACTTTTCATTTATCAAGCAAATGATTCAAAAAGATATTGACAAACTAGCCCTTTCAATAAATGAAAAAAAGGACGAAGGAAAAATTGAGAAGGGTTTTACCTATTTGGGTTACAATATTAACCCTCAAATAATATCTGTAAGGGAAAGTAGCATTATAAAATTTGAGCAATCGCTAGAGCAGCTTTTTAGAGATGTTAAAAAAAATAAAATAGCGTATATTGAATGGAAGATCAGCCTAAAAGTTACAGGATTTGTAATTAATAATCATAAGTATGGTTGGCTGTTTTTTTATTCTCAAATAAATGATTTAAGTCTTCTTTTTCATCTTGATTCTTTAGTGAAGAAATTCTCAAAGCGGTATTTATCCAATGATGCCTTGAAATTTAAAAGGTTTGTGCGTGCATATCACGAGATAAGACAGTCCCTCAAAAGCACAAAATATATTCCCAATTTTGATGTATATACCATAGAAAATAAAATGGATGTGCTGGGTGATATATATGGAGTTAGTGTTGAGTCAATGACTAAGCAGAAAATTGAAGAACGATTCAGTCATATTATTTCGCGTGAAATTCAAGAGTTTGAAAAGGATGTACAAGATTTATCATAAGTTTTAAACACTTTACCCATTAAAGGAATAGCTATACAGTTCAAAGATGTATATCCAAAAAGATGGAAACAGATTTGTTTGTGTTCATTTTAGATGATCTTATCGTGGATAAGGGGGGGAAGTTTTGCAATATTGTGGAAGATTACAGGACTCTGTTGTGTAGAGACTCTATTAAGAAGTATTCCGAAAGAGCTACGTGCTACTTATGACAACATCAAACGGCACTTCCGTGAGTTTACATTAATGGAAAATTATAGCAAAATTACTTTATTAAACTACGATAGGTTTTGTGATAAAGAGCATATTGATGGTGAATGGTTGTGATGACAATAACGGCAAGCCTCAGCTTAATAAGAACTTAATCTAATTGGAACGGATTTTGGTTTGGAAGAGAGTTTATGTGGATGCTGGTTTCTCTTTGCGGTCATTATATGAACGACAGCGGCTAGATAATTGATTTAACCGAAAATGTACTAATTTTTTAAAAAAGTACTTGACAAAACAAAATCATTGTGATATAATATTATATGTTCAGTAGGGAGACTGCTGAATTATAATACGCAGATGTGGCGGAATTGGCAGACGCGCTAGCTTCAGGTGCTAGTGGCAGCAATGCCGTGTGGGTTCAAGTCCCGTCATCTGCACCAACTAAATGTTACCAAAAAGATTTTATGCCCACAAACGGCGGTACAAAGCCATTTGTGGGCATAAATCTTGCGAAAAACAGGATTCGCGGTCCACA
>CAJUHO010000062.1 GCA_910586195.1 uncultured Bacilli bacterium | reverse complement strand
TTGGGAGGCATAACCGATATAGGAGATTTCTAACACATCACCTTTGGCAGCTTGTATTTTGAAATTTCCATCCATATCAGTAATCGCACCAATAGCTGTTCCTTTCACCAGAATGCTAACTCCAATTAAAGGTTCACCTTGTGCATCTGTTACTGTTCCCGTTGCAACGATTGGTGTTTTTTTCTGTTGTTCTACTTCTTTCTTAGTAGAAAGTACAATATGCTTATCGACTATTGAATAACTGATATTTGTTCCTTTAAACAGCTGACCCATAACGTTAGTCAGCGACTCTTTAGAAACTTTAATAGATATGACACGATTAATATCGACGTCATTTGTGTTGTATACTACTGACATTGAAGTTTGTTTCTCTATCTCTTTCAATGCAGTATTTAGAGGTACCTTCGATAGATTAAGGGTAATCATTCGTTCCTGCCCATAAGCTGAGGCAAAACTCGAAAACAATAAAAGGAAAAATAACAAGTATGGAAACTTGTGTTTTATAATTTCTTTCATCTTATTCTTTTTAATTAGAAATAGTTTTTAGGTAGTTAACAAACATGTGCGGGTAATAAATATAACCGCCACTCATACAAAGGATCTATGTATCTCTGTTTCTCATATTTATAAATTTAAAGGTTACACTAAAAATGATTTTTCATAAGCGCTTATTCATCAGTAATACATTTGATACTGCAACCATACTAAACGAAAATAAGATTTTTTTTCGTAAAAAATGGTTAGACTAAGCATTTTTTTGAAAAATAAATACATAATCATTTGATAAATAGAGCATTAAGTAGTTCTGAAAAACTATTCAATTTATTACATTTGCATGCAATTTGCATATATTCAAATAACAGATAGATATAAAGAATCATTTTATGTTCAAATATTCAAAAGATGGAGTTTCTGTATTGACCATATTAGACACCAGAAGGGCTAAAATTAATGGATTATTTCCAGTTAAAGTTCAAGTCGTATTTAGGAGAAAGCAGAAATATTATTCTACGGGGAAAGAATTGTCAAAAGAAGACTGGGATAGATTGTTAAAGGCAAAAAGTCAGTTATTAATGGAGGTAAGGACTGATATCGAAAGTAGTTTTTCTATTATAAAACAACAAGTTAGCGAACTTATCCAAAAAGGAGAATTTAGTTTTGAAATATTGAGTATCAGACTTGGAAGGCATACGAAAGAAATCAATCTGCGTACAGCTTTCGAATTAAAGATGAAGGAATTAGAGGATAATGAGCAGGCAAGTACATATTTAAATTATCGAAGTGCTTTGAAGAGTTTAGAATGTTTTGGTGGTACCAATATTCCATTAGACAGAATTACTGTGGAGTGGCTGAAGCACTGTGAGCGGTTTTGGATTTCTAACGGTAAGAGCTATTCAAGTGTGAGTATTTATTTTCGAACCTTAAAGTGCATATTAAACCGTGCAGTACGAGATGGAATACTGAAAGAATCATCATTTCCTTTTGGAAAGAATAAATATGAAATACCAGAAGGACATGGTCGAAAGCTGGCTCTCACTCTTCCTGAGATAAAAAGAGTCATGTCTTTCCAGGATTCTACCAATGAATTAGAGGAATTTCGTGATTTATGGTTCTTCTCTTATTTATGTAATGGAATTAATTTTATGGATCTGTTATTTCTCCAGTACTCAAATATTGTAGATGGAGAAATCTGTTTTATACGTTCCAAAACATCCAGGACTACTAAACATAGTAAAGAAATACGTGCTACTATAACTCCTGAGATGTGGGATATCATTCATAAGTGGGGAAACCCTAATATAAGCCCACAAACCTATATTTTTAAATATGCCAAAGGGAATGAAGATGCTTTTGAAAAGATCAAATTAGTGCGTCGTATCGTTACTAAATGTAATAGAAAATTAAAAAAAATAGCCCAAGGTACAGGTATTGCTCAACTGACTACTTATACAGCAAGACATTCATTTGCGACAGTACTAAAACGTGGTGGAGCCAAAACGTCTTATATTTCAGAAAGTCTTGGTCACTCTAATTTAACTGTTACTGAGAATTATTTAGCATGTTTTGAAAAGGAAGAGAGGATTAGAAATGCTCGACTACTGACTAATTTCGATAATAAAATGTAAATTTGAATGGTGCATGCAAATTGTATGCACAACGCTACTTTTTGTGTTTATTGCATAGGCATAAAATAAATGAGTATACGATAATATGATGAATTATAGAAAAATCTCATTGTGTCTAATATCTTGTAATGTCGCATTTTATAAATAATAGAAAACATGAAATCAGTAAAATCAGCACATTCTTAAAAAAATGCATATTTAATGTGTCTAGAATGTAATATATTACACTAAACTATATAAGAATTAGAAATAAAACCTTTATTCTTGATTTGTATTCAACGGCTTGATTTAAATAAACGTTATTAATAATTATATGGTTATTAAATCGTTTAAAATACAGGCGTTTTAATATAAATAACAATATATAGAATCATATTGTCATTTCAGAATCAAGCGAAAAATTAAATCAAATAGAGAAAAAGTTCTTTCAAAGTGCCCATATTTATCTTGGTTTTAAAGGAACTGGTGTTTCCTTTAAAACCAAAATGCCGTTCCTTTTAAACCAACGACTGCTCCGTTCGTATATTTTAAAGCTCTTTCATAGAATTGAAGATGGCATTTTTATGCACTAAGCAATTGTTTTATGCAAACACATCGCATAATCTTGCAATAAATTATACATTTTTTTGCTATTTATTAGATTTCATAGACTTTGACTACCTGGCTATTCTTAAAAATAGAACATAAAGAAGTATGAAAACAGCTATAAATTCATTACTCCCAA
>CAJUHO010000061.1 GCA_910586195.1 uncultured Bacilli bacterium | reverse complement strand
ATGGAATCTATGATATGAGTGGAGGAAGTTGGGAATATATGATGGGAGATTATGCACCAGGAGGAGAAAAGCATTCAGGGTGGAATATGACATTCCATTCAGGATATACAGGTCTACTACAGGATGGAACAAAGATAGCAGGAAAGAACTTTCTGGAAGATAAGTATTATGATTTTTATACAAGTAGTGATCCACTAATAGCATGTAATGGAAAAGCATGTACAGCACATGCCTTAAATGAGACAGCGGGCTGGTATGGAGATAATGCATATATGGTAATAGAGCAACACCCATGGTCCGTGCGCAGCGGTCACTATGCGCGCAGTTCGCTTGCAGGTGTTTTCTATTATTACTATCTCGGCGGCCAGAACAGTGGTCATACTTCGTTCCGTCTTGTGGTGAGCATGTTTAGTTATACTTAAAAAGATTTTGTTAGGCTTAACGTATAAATTATTAAAATAGTTATTTTTAAGAGCACAAATTGAGGTGTTTCTTTTTGTACAAAGTAAAAAATTCATAAAGTTAAATACTTTATGAGTTTTTTTGAAATACTTATCCTACTTACAGATTAAGTATATAATAAAGGAAAAATATAATCAAGTGAGAAACCTAAAAATTACGAAAGAATAAGAAAATAAAAATAAGTAAGGAAAAAATAAGTAGTCAAGAGATTGTCAAAAGGTCAGGGTAAAGACAAAATAAGATAAGGTTCTACAGATAACAAAAACAGTCATAAAAATAGTCATCCATATAATATTTATTGATACATAAAAAGAATAACCTTAAAAGTCATAAAGTATTTAACTTTATGATAAAAGAGAGGTTAGAGAATGTTAGGAAGAATAAAATATCAATGGAAGAAGTTAAAGAAAAGTAATTATATAGTAATAATAGGAATTATCAGTTTGTTTTTAGTGGTTGGAGGTTTTTCCTATGCGTTATTTACAAGTAGTGCAGAAAGGAAGGGTTCTTTAAATATCGTAACAGGAGAAATAGCAGCGACAATAGAAAGTGATGGTTTAGATAAGAATCATAGTATGATAATCAAAAGCGAAGAGAGTAAAGAGATAGACATTACTTTGAAGAATGAAAATGAGAGAGATGCAAAGTTTAATTTCTGGTATGAAGTAGCAGAGGGAGTCAATGTGAGTTATGACAGTACAAAAGATGAGCCCATGGGTGAAGAAGGAGAAGTTATTAAAGATAGTGGAGTAAAGACCTATAGATTAAAGGTAGCGAATAATACAGATGAAGATGAAGTAATCACCTTTGGAAGTGAAGGAGGACTTTATAATAAGAAGTTATCATTTCCAAGTGGTAAGAAAATAGTAGAAGGAATCATACCAGTAGTAGATACAGAGGCTAACATGATAAAAGTAGTATGGAATGAAGCTAGTAGTAGTTGGGTAAAGGCAGACGATAATAATTGGTATGATTATGATTTTGGAAAGTGGGCCAATGCCGTAACGGTAACAACTGCCACAAGAAGTAAATATCAAAGTGCAACAAGCAGAACAGCAATTCCAATGAATGATATTGAAACGATGTGGGTGTATATCCCAAGATACTCTTATACGATAGGGAGTGAAGATGGAGATGCCTATTATGGAAAGAAGGGAGTATATTTAAGTAATGCACCAACTTTAAGCTTACCAGGGGAGATAGATGTAAAGTTTATAAAGAAAAGTAAGAAAGAGATAGGAAGTGCGCAATATAAAGTAGCAGAAAAGAGAAGTGGCTGGAGAACGCCCGATGGGTTTACCTTTGGAACGGAAGAGCTATCAGGAATCTGGGTAGGAAAGTTTGAAACAAGTAGTTCAAATCCTTCCACTACATATGGAGGAGGAAATGTAACAAACATAGATGCTATAATAAAGCCGAATGTCACAAGTTGGAGAGCAATTCAAACATCGAATATTGCCGAAGTTGGAAGGAATGTTACAAAAAGTGGAAATCGCTATGGATTTAATGATAACAAATTAAATTCTCATGCAATGAAGAATAGTGAATGGGCGCTAGTTGCTTATCTTTCCCAAAGTAGGTATGGAAAACTGGGAAACAAAGAGTTTAGTGGAGCAAATAAGGAAATATATCAAAATAAGTCAAATGAATATATAACAGGGTGTAGTTATGGGTCGTCAGGTAATGGAAATACGGACTATGGATGTCAATATACATATGAAAAAAGTCTGAAAGGAACAGGAGCATCTACAACAGGAACTATATATGGAATTTATGATATGAGTGGGGGATCTTTTGAATACGTAATGACAAATTATGCACCAAATGGAAATAGATATTCTGGGGGAGAAACAGCAAGAAATTCAGGATATACAGGATTATTGGGAGATGGAAGTACTTATACAGGAAAGAGTTGGTTGGAAGATAAGTATTATGATTTTTATACAAGTGATAGTCCCTTAACGGCATGTAAAGGAAAAGTATGTATAAGTCAAGCGTTAAATGAGATAGTGGGCTGGTATGGAGATTATACGTATATGGTAACAGCACAAAACCCATGGTCCGTGCGCGGTGGTCACTGTACAGACAGTTCGCTTGCAGGTGTTTTCTATTGTAGTCACATTAATGGTAGTGACTATGGTAATATCTCGTTCCGCCTTGTGCTGAGTGCGACTTAGTTGTATTTATACTTAAAAAGATTTTGTCAGGTTTAGTGTATAAATTATTAAAAATAAATTTTCAATAAAATATATAGTTATTTTTAGAAGCGTGAATAGATATGTGTTTCTTTTTTGTACAAAATAAAAAATTCATAAAGCAAAATACTTTATGAGTTTTTTTTTAAAATTGTATATATAAATTAAGTATACAATGGGAGAGTCATATAATCAAGTAGGAAAAAATAGAAATAGTTGAATAATAAGGAATAAAAAAGAAAGAATGAGAAATTAACTAGTCAATTAATTGTCACAGGAAAGAAGTGAAAACAAAATATGACAAAGTATGATTAAAAATAAAATTAGTCATAAGGTTAGTCA
>CAJUHO010000060.1 GCA_910586195.1 uncultured Bacilli bacterium | reverse complement strand
CAATTTTTGTCTGCTCCTTTCCTATGATTTTCATATAAGAAAAGCACCTAAGATTTATCCTAAGTGCTTCTTGTGCTACTATGATTTTATAAATAATTAGTATTCCTTACGATTTATATTATTCTGGTAACTTTTAACTTTGTTTTACTTCATTTGTTCTATTCAAAATTCATTAATATTTGGTTATCATCTGTCTTGTCATATTTATATCTTTTATTAGGGATTAATCCAAGTCCTTTTCCCCAATTAATAATTTTTTTAGTCCTCCATTCAAGAGTTGTTTGCGTTATATCACTCCCTGCAATTTCGGCTACTGCTTGTATTATTCCCTTTTGGTTTCTTGCTGCATTCCATATTTTTTCATATTCTGGAGTTTGTAAATAATTATTTTTGAAATACTGTACAAATTCTTCAAAATTTTCCATTTTTTTGATTTTATCAACAATACCGATACGATTAAAATCCAAATATATTTTTCTTTCTTCACCACCGTTTGGAATTTTTCCATTTTTTAATGTCATAAAACACTTTTCTACATATCCCCATGACGCAGAAGGTAGAAATACTTCCCCATGATTTCTCTTTCCATAAACCACATTTTGTAAGTTACCCAATTTTTTTATATCATTTTCTGAATAACCTAAATTATATTTTATTAAACCATTTTCTAAATAAACCACCTTAGTTGCTGTAATCCACATTTCAAATAAATTTGCATACAACTCCCATGTACTATTAACAGCCTCAACAAAAGGAAATTGTTGTTGCAAAAATTGAGGAATATCCAAAACACTTATCTCTTTTTTCGTTATTAAAGAAATGAAATTTGATACTAAATCATTTGCCAATACTTGCCTTCGTACATATTCCCCCAAAAAACCTTGGCTATATATGTCTTTTACATTTACTGGAACTTCCCAGTACTTATCATCACGTTTAACTAAATTGAGATTTCTACATTCCTTTAAATAGTTACCCATAGTTTTTTGACTTGTTTTCATTGATTTAGACAGTTGTTCTAAAGTAAATCTATTTTTGAAAACAATCTTTGCAAAAAATTTGATAACTGGATTTACAGCCTGTCTAAACAAATACTGATGCCTAAATTCAGGTAATTTTTTGTAAACTAAATATTCTTTAAATACATCATTATATGTATCATAAGTGCTTCCACTCAATCTAAGTAATCTCATTTGAGTAAACTTATCTAATAATTTTGGCAACAACGGATCTTCATCAAATATTCTTTGAAGTTCGTGAAAATCTGCTGGTAATTTACTTGAAATCCTTACTATATATTCCTTTTCTAATTCTTCCAATCCTTCCAATTCTTCCTCAAATAAATCGCTTAACATAAGACCTGTACTTATTAAATCTTTTTGCGATATACTTGATCCACTCGTTAATTTAATAATATGTGCCATAGTTCTCTTAAGCAGCCAAGGAAATCCTTGTGCAAACTCCAGAACATAAGCCAACACTTCTAAACTAACATTCTTATTAGCATTTTTACTTATATTCTCTAATAATAATTTTGATTCATCAATAGAAAAATCTCTTAATTCATAATTTTTAGATATAGAATTTAATCTATTCAATGATATTAGAGAATTATCATATGTTGTTATTTGATCATTCTTTCTTGCCAAACAAAAATATATCTTTCTATTAAGTTTAGAAATGATATTAGCAATGGATTCATATGCCTGAAAAATTTCTGGTCTTAAAAATGTCGATTCAAATTGGTCAACTACAAACACACTTATTTCCATTATGTCCGACAACTTTTTCAAAGATTCCTCAACCTCTAAAAAATCTTGTGGCATCGTCTGTACTTTAGTAAATCTAAAAATCACAGAATAAATGTCTAATATTGATTTAATATCTCTGACATCATGAATTTCAACATTATATCCTTTTTTTTCAAACTTTTCTACCAATAATGCCAATGTTGAACTTTTACCAACTCCTGATCGACTTTTTATCTGTATAATATGTGTATCATCTTCACTATCTTCTGAGATAAAATTCAAAATTTGATCTATTAATTCTTCTCTGCCAACATAAAAATTGGGCGCAGCGGGCAATCTATAATCAGTCCAAGTTTTACCATACGATATTCCAAATGGAATTTCTCTATTTAAAATTTGAACTTTTTCTTTAGTAGCCTTAATATAGTTTAAAGCACTTAATTCTTTAATAAATCTTACTAAATTATCAAGAAATTTTACATCAGAAACTATATTTTCGTTTTTGTCAAAAACAATAAAATATGAAGCAGTAATAGTATCCTTACCACCACATACAACTACAACATATTCTCCAATATCAGTAAGTAACAAATGATAAAACAATGGGTTATAATCCATTGCATTTATTTTTTTCTCCAATCTTTCCTCTCTAGGTAATCCCAATGTTTCAATCAAGTTTTCATACATCATTTTACCCGATATTACCCTAACCCCTAGTTCCTCTATTTTGGACATATAGTCTTCTGCCTCTGCTGTAATAGAAGATGTCGATAAAAATAAGCCAAATACATCTTTTTGAATAAGCCCTAATGGGATTAATTTCCCAACAAACGAACTAACTGTAGCACCATCTATTGCTTCCTCATGAGCCTTAGCTTCTCCTACTATTTTCTGTCTTGTAGTATCATTAATACCTTCTAAATCATACTCTAAACTATTGTGTTTGCAACGAATTTCCACAGAATATCCACTTTTTTTCAAATATTTTGACAAGGCATTCTCAAATAACTTCCCTTTATAATATCTATAGTTTTTCTCACTTTGCTGTGTATGATAAAATAAAAACATATGTCCTCCTTTTCTACAATACAGCATTTTTCTGAACTACAGTCCTCAAAACTAAATTTCCAATATCCCTGTCATCGAAAGGCACTTCAAATTATGTTACATTTTATATAACCTTCTCTGACTTAATGATAACTACCATGTTAAGCTCTTTTAACAAGTCTAAATTATATATATTATATCATTAAGTCTTTTTTATCTCAATCTCGAATATTTCTTTTCACCTCAAAGAATCACAGGGAACTTTTTATTCCCTGTGATTCAATATCAATTACTCATAGAAACCATGTTCCTCAATGCCCTTTTCCAGAATGGTATGTATCAGTTCCTCCAGCT
>CAJUHO010000059.1 GCA_910586195.1 uncultured Bacilli bacterium | reverse complement strand
CAATCAAAAAGCGGTATATTCTTTTTGAGTATACCACTTTGTCAACAGCCTGAGAAGACTTTTCAATAGAAGTCTTTTTTTGTTTTAATTTATAGCCTGTTATTGAGAAAAGTATGATATACTAAAAATATAATGATATCAAAGAGGAATGGTGAATGTATGGATGAGAAATTATTAGGACTATTAATTACATTGTTTTTAGGTGTTTTTATTTTAATAGGTGCTTTCATTTCTTTCTTAGTTAAAGAAAAAGATAAATTTATTGATTTTGTTTTAGCACTAGCTTTCTCAGTAATTTTAATGTTGCTATTTACTGATTTGATGCCAGAGGCTAGCGAAAAATTAGGTTTTTCTCATATCTGGATATTTATTTTATTTGTTATTATAGGAATTGTAATATTACGAGTATTAGATACTTTTATTCCAGACCATGAAGAAGAAAAAATGACTAAGAGAAAAGAAAAAAGTAATCTTGCTCATATCGGTATTGTTGCCTCAATCGCTCTTATTATTCACAATATTATAGAGGGAATGGCCGTTTATTCTACTTGCGCTACTTCACTTCAGACCGGACTTATGATCTCTTTAGGAGTTGGATGTCACAATCTTCCTTTGGGAATTGTAGTTACTACAACAATTTATCAGAATAATAAGAGTAAGAAAAAAACAATTCTAATGATTTTAGGATTGATGCTATCAACCTTTTGTGGGGGTCTTATTATGTTTTTTATGAATGGAATAGAAATCAATGATACTTTCCTCGGAATTTTGTTATCTATTACCATAGGTATGCTTATTTATATTTGTAGCAATGAGCTTTATCCTCGGATAAGAAGGACAAAAAATAAAAAAATGACAATATGTGGTCTTATGCTTGGCATTATTTTAATTGCTATTACCTGTTTCTTTTAGGAGGGATTGAAGTTGATTGTTGTAAGAGGATTATTATTACTATTTCTATTATTTTTAAGTTATTCCGTTCTTGGTTATATAGTAGAGATTTTATTTTGTAGTATTGATAATAAAAAAGTTGTATTAAATCGTGGGTTTTTATTGGGGCCTTATTTACCGATTTATGGTGTAGGTGCTATTTTAATTACTTTTTTACTATATCGTTATCGTAATGATTTGGTAGCGTTATTTGTAATGGGTGCTGTTTTATGTTCTATTATCGAATATTTTACAAGTCTTATTATGGAAAAAATATTTAAAATTCGTTGGTGGGATTACTCTCATATGCAATTTAATTTGAATGGAAGAATATGTCTTTTTAATTCTTGTATGTTTGGATTAGGTGGAATTGTTATTATGAAAATAATAAATCCATTTTATATGAGAATATTAGATGGATTATCTAATTTTTGGATTATTATAATAGGAAGTATCCTAGGAGTTGTGTTTTTTTCAGATGTAGTAATTAGTATTGTAACCTTAATTCAATTAAAATTAAATTCTAATATGTTTATATCAAAAGATGCTACAGAAGAAGTTAAAAGAATCATAAGACAAACCCTTTCTAAGAAAACCTTCTTTGTATCTAGAATTTTGAATGCTTTCCCTAAAATTACACTAATTAATAATGAACAATTAAAGGAATTTAATGATTTTATTGAGCATATACGAAGAGAACGAAAAAAAGAGAAAAGAAAAAAAGAAAGAAAATAATATGATATAATGAGAATAATAAGGGAGGACTTATGGAAAATATTAAGATAGATAAAAATATTTTTAGAGGATATGATATTAGAGGTGTTTATCCTACTACTATTAATGAGAAAGTGGCAGAGTTGATTGGAGAGGGATTTGGCAGCTATATACAGGAAATTGGGAAAAAACAGTGTATTGTAGGTTATGATAATCGTATTTCTTCTCCTAGCTTGTATAATTCATTGATAAGAGGAATTTTAAAGACAGGAGTAGATGTTATTTCTTTGGGTTTAGTAACGACGCCTATGTATTATTATGCATCAATTTATTATAAAATTTCACCAGGAGTCATGATTACAGCGAGTCATAATCCAAAAGATGATAATGGCTTTAAAATCGCTTTTGATGAGTCTGGAAATGCTAAAGGAGATGAAATTCAGGATTTCTATCGTTATATTATAAAAGGAAAATTTTTTAGTGGCACAGGAATTTTAATTCAAAAGAGTATTGAGGAAGCATATGCCAATCTAATGAAAGCATCTTTGAGTTTTGGTGATAGAAGATTGAAAGTAGTTCTAGATCCTGGGAATGGAACAACAAGTATTATTGCCAAAAAAATCTATGAGTTATTTCCTATCGATGTTGTAATGATAAATGATATATCAGATGGAACTTTTCCGAATCATCATCCAGATCCTTGTGTTGAAAAAAATTTGGAACAATTGAAACAGAAAGTAAAAGAAGAAAAGGCAGATTTGGGATTAGCATTTGATGGGGATGGAGATCGGGTTGGTGTGGTAGATGAAAATGGAGACTATATTCCAACAGATAAATATATGATTATTATCATTAGGAATTTAGTTGAAAAAGTACGACATAAAGCCTTTCTCTATGATGTAAAATGTTCAAGAGCATTAGAAGATGAAATTAAGAAGCTAGGTGCTAAACCGATTTGTTATCGCACTGGAAATTCTTATACAAAGGCAAAGGTGAGAGAATTAGACTTACCATTTGGTGGAGAGTTGTCAGGGCACGTTTATTTTAGAGATCGCTTTTTAGGATTTGATAGTGGACTTTATGCAGGACTTAGATTGGTAGAGTTACTATCATATACACAAAAAAAAGTAAGCCAGTTGTTAGAGGATATTCCTATTTATGTCTCAACAGAGGAATTAAAATTTGCTTTTGATGACGAGGCGAAGTTTGATGTTGTTAATCGTGTGTTAGATTATGCATCTAGTAAGGGTTATAAAATTAATAATATAGATGGTGTTAGAGTGGATTTTGATGATGGATGGGCACTTATTAGGGTAAGTAATACAGGTCCTAATGTTACGGCAAGATTTGAAGCAAAAACAGAAAAGAAATTAGAAAAGATTCAAAAAGAGTTTCTTCCATTAATTGAGATAGAAAAACCACAAGAAACATAAAAGAGGTTTGAGGGGAAACTTCTTTTTTATATTGCTAATTTTTTTTAATTAAGGTATGATTTAAGAAGATAGTAGGTGAGTGTGATGAGAAA
>CAJUHO010000058.1 GCA_910586195.1 uncultured Bacilli bacterium | reverse complement strand
CGTGTAGCCCCTGTTTTTCTCCACCCGGAATACTGCCACGTTATCAGCTCCTTTCGTCTGAAATTTGGGTAAAAAAATAGACGCTCATATTTGAACGCCTATTAGCAAAAGTATTTAATTACAGATTAGTTCATTTCTCTAAGTCAATTAACAACTTGTCAAATTTTGTATATAAATAATCAGCGGGAATACCCTCACTCATTTTTATATCAATCATTTTAAGGAGGTCGGAATTGTTAATGCTTAAAATCAATTTACCGTTTTCACGGAGAGTACCTCTGATTGCTTTATCTGCATTTGGGGAAGTTCCTTTGCAAGAAACAATAATTGCGACACCTCTTAATGCTTTTAGGTAAAGGTATTTATCGGTAGTGTATATTTCTTTTTGAGTTATTTCTTCTGTATAATTCTTAAATTCAAAAATAATGTACCTTGAATTGAAACATTGTAATATGGTAGACCATAAGCCGCTTATTTCGCCGTCTTTTATTTTACATATTAGGTCAAATCTGTATAAGTCAGCATTGGAAGTTTGCTGTCTGTGCCATAAAGCAAGTTCATTGTCAAACAGATAATTTAATGTTTCATAGCAAAGATTTTCATATTCTGTATTGCCGTTTGAGTTTACCCAATTTGTTATGCGTTCTTTTAGCAGAGTGCCTTGTCTAGCAGGTTGCAAAGTTGGCTTTTCTTGTAAATTAAATAGCTGCACGTTCGGGTTTTCTGGTAAAAGGTCATTGACAGAAAAATCCAGTATAGATAACATTGCGCTTTTAAGTGGTTCATTGCCTTGAACAAGAAATAAAAGGTTTTCTATATCAAGAATGATGATGTTACCAATATTTTCTATTTTCATGCGTATATCAGTTTTTATTTTAGTTCCAACAACCAGAACAGCAACGCTTGGAGCTTCCTGCGTATCTAAAATGACTTTTAGACGGCAGGCTGCGTCATATAAAGTAGATGTAGGAACGTAATTCTTCCGTGAATATTTGACTTCGATTAAGTATCTTGTATTATCTTTTGTGGCTAATATGTCATATCCGCCGTCATGGGATTGTTCGGTCAAAGTAGTATTAAAGCCATATATGGAAAAAATGTCTGCTATAATTTTTTCAAATTGAAATCCAATAGCATTTGAAGAAGCAGTAAACATGAAAATACCTCCTTGTACTTTTGGAATAATTATAGCGTTACTTTGATGAAATAGCAACTTTTCCCAATACGGTTTTTTGTCTATAAAAAGTAAGATATTGAGGTTAAGAGGGTAACTTTTTCAAACGGCAAGTGATGTACTCCATTGCATTTTTATTGCATTATTTTTCTTTTTTATAGTGTTTTATAGGTTCTAATCTTTTTTGAAAATGCCTTAAAATCAACGATTTTTGCTTATAACCGTTACTGTCAGTCTGGAGTTCGAATAGTAAACAGAAAGCCGGGAAGCCGTATAAACAGCGGACTTTCCGGCTTTTGAGATGGGGCGTGATACCTTTTTGATACCTATATGGAATAATATAAATTTTCTTCTTCCTCAAATCTTAAGTCTAAGTAATCATGAATGGTGATCTCAACATCTTCTATATTTTGAATGAGAGCATTACCTAATAAAAGGTTTTCTTTGTAAAATTCCATATATGTTTGTCGGCGGTTATATGTTGTGGCTGATTCATTTGCTGTAGGAAGACATCTTTTGGGAATAAGATACGTCATAATACTATTTTCTAAATCGGTCAATAGGTCAGTTGAATATAAAATTAAATGATAGTTTTGAAACCAATAACATTCGTCTGTAGTTGTCTTTAAATTATTTGTATCTTGTTCGGATAATAAGTTGAATTTTAAGTAATAGGATATTAAGATTTGGTTTTCGGACTGAATAGCCAAATCTTTAAAGTCACAAAGGATATCATTGAATTCTAGCAGTTGTATTGCATAGAAAAAGTAAAGCTGTACATCATGATATGAAGTTTTTAATGATTCTCCATATCGTATTTTAAAAAATTTATGTACTATGTTTTTTTCGAAATTTGTCATTCTGCTGAATTTATCTATACAATAAAGTAATGATTCGGGTGATGTCCTAAAAATATGACATAATTGATGATAATCATAATTCTTAACAATAAACTTTTCTAAATCTAGGGTTCTAAAATATTTTGTTTTAAAAAAGTTATTTATAAAAACTCTCTTTTGCTTGTCATCATTTAGCTGTGAGATACGATAAATAATTTGATTTATAAAAACAAGTTTATTATGTTCACTATCGTTACTATAATGTGTGTTACAATGAGCAATTAATTTTTTCCAATAACGAGCAATTACATTATATGAATTAAACTTTTCATAATCCCATAATTCAAACTTTGTACTGTTTCTATCTAAGTCAAATTTATCTAATATGGAATCAAAAATTTGGATGATTTTATTATTATCATTCTTGTTACAGAAAAAATAAAAATCATCAGAAAAATAAGTATATTCACAATCAATACTTTGCTCAGATAAGGAAGTTTCAATTTCTTGGCTTATCTTTACTAAATACTGTTCTGCAAAATAAAGGGAAAGGTAGTTACCCATAATCAATCCATTTGTAGCACCGAAATTCATATTGGTAATATATCTGTCGGTTAATCCATTAAAATCTAAATAATGGGTGTATATTCGTCCATAAAATTCCTTAATATCTAGTTTTATTAAGTTATCATACACGCATAAAGCATTAAAATCATTTCCTAAGTGTATGTCATATTCACCAACTGCAAAATCACCTGTATTTAGGCGTGCCGATAAGCGTTTGTGGTTTATGTCTAATTGTTGTGGATCATTAAAGTGTGGAAGAGTTTTTAAATGTTCATATGCACATGTTAAAGCTATTATGTTGGGGATTTTCAAAGTACGAAAAGAATTGGACTCTTTCTGTATACGAAACTTAAATGGCTTAGTCCAACATGTGGATTCAATATTAATTAAGTTAGGAGCAGTAGGAAAAGTTAAGTGGTTAATATTTATAAAATGTTTAACAGGGTTTTTGAAGTTGAAAATATTATTATAGTCCATTATTTTTTCCTCCATTGGTAACTGCATTTTTTATCATCTTTTCCATTATAATCAACTTTGCTACTCGTAGCAGGCCAGTTGATTTTCCACTCAAAATACTCGTCCTCAGAAATCTCTCCATTCTTCAACTGCTCTTTCCGCAGACACCACTCTCGCATGAAA
>CAJUHO010000057.1 GCA_910586195.1 uncultured Bacilli bacterium | reverse complement strand
GACATTATCCATCTCTATTTTCTTTCCATCTGCATATTTTATGGCAAGTGTTCCTGCCACTATCTCTAAGTCCTTTTCTCCCTTTAAAGTAAGACTTAAAACCGCATAGCTTCCTCCTATTAATGTTAATAAGACTACTACTCCTATCACACAGTACATTAATAACTTCTTATTATCCTTTGATAAGTCTCTTATCTTCTCCTTTATCTTTTCTATCATACCTTCACTCTTTTCTGCTTCTTTTTTTATCATAAAGGTTACTCCTTTATGAATTTTTTATTTTAACTTGAACTTAATACCAGACGAAAACTATTTCTAGGATATGCTGGCCCTCCTGAAAAAGAAAAATTAAATATACCACTATCACTACTAGATTGATAAGTTCCACCTCGTGCACTATTTGACAAAGAAGTACTAGGAAGTCCTACAGTATCTCCATACCAGTTTATCGTCTCATTTATAGCATAAGTAGTACATGGTTTTCCATTACACATTGTCTGTAAATCACCACTTATATAAAAGTTATAATACTTATCTTCCAACCAATTTTTTCCTGTAAAAGTTGTTCCATTTTGTAATAATCCTGTATATCCAGAATTCCAATTAGCAGCAGTTCCAACATATCTTTTGCCATCTTGAACATAATTTCCCATTGTATATTCACCTGATCCCCCAACCATATCATAGATTCCATAGATTGTTCCTGTTGTAGATGCTCCTGTACCCTCCATACTTTTTTCGTAGGTATAATGGCAACCATACTCACTATCTGCATTACCTGGAGCACCACAACTACAACCAGTCATGCCAATATTAGACTTATTTTGATATACTTCCTTATTCGTTCCATCAAAATCCTTATTTCCAAACTTTCCATATTTACTTTGGGAAAGATAGGCAACCAGTGCCCATTCGCTATCCTTTATCGCATGGGAATTAATTCTTTCACTACTAAATCCATAACGATTTCCACTTTTTGTCACATTTCTGCCCACTTCGGCTATCGTTGCCATCTGTATAGATCTCCAACTTACTATATTCGGTTTTATCATGGCATCTAGTATCGTTACATTTCCTCCTCCAAATGTGGCAGTTGGATTTGAACTACTCGTCTCAAATTTTCTTACCCAAACTCCTGAAAGTTCTTCTGTTCCAAATGTAAAGCCTTCGGGCGTTCTCCAGCCACTTACTCCCTCGCTCACTTTATACTGCGCACTTCCTGTTTCCTTTTCTTCTTTCCCTATAAATTTAATATCTATCTCTCCTGGTAATTCTTTTGTTGGTGTACTAGTTAAATATTCTCCTTTTTTTCCATAATAGTTTGTCCCATCTTCACTTCCTATCGTGTAAGAGTATCTTGGTATATACACCCACATCGTCTCGATATCACTCATCGCAATTGCTGTTCCACTTGCCGCACTTTGATATTTACTTCTACTAGCACTTGTTACCGTCACAGCATTGGCCCATTTTCCCGCATCATAATCGTACCAATTATCGTTTCCTGCCTTCTCCCATGTTTGCGTCGTTTCATTATAAACTACTGCTATCATGTTATTATCTTTTACCACTGTAATACTTTCCACCTCTTCATTAATTATTCTTTTTCCCTCTGGAAAAACTAAATCTTTATCATAAAAACCTCCATTACTCCCAAATATTACTATTTGATTATTATTGCTACTATTCGTTATTATTAGTTTATAAGTTCTTTGTTCATTTCTCTTTATTATTTCACCTTCTTCTGTTGGTGGAATATCATCCTCACCATCATATGTTACTTCCACTTCATCTGCCGCTTCATACCAAAAATTAAATTTTACATCTCTTCCGTTCTCATTCTTTAATACAATTATGATTTCCCTACTCTCTCCTGCTTCTACTGTTATTCTATTTTTACTATCTAACTCTTCACTTTTTATACTCATCCCTAAATCTCCTGTTACGATATTTAGGGAACCCTTACTTTCAGAATTTACGGCAAACATCGCATAAGAAAAGCCTCCTACTATTAAAAAGAAACTTATGGTTCCTATTACTGCTACATAATAATTTTTCTTACTTCTTAATTTCTTACATTGATACCTTATTCTTCCTAACATTTCTATAACCTCGTCTTTCTATCATAAAGTAAAGTACTTTATGATAAGCGGATAAAAAGTATATCCTACTTATAAATAAGTATACAATGAGAAAAAAATATAATCAAGTATGAAACCAATAAAGTATTTAAAAAGAAAATAAAAAATAGGTGTTTTAGATAGTAATAAGTAGTCTAATAGTAGTCAAAAGTGATAGAAAAACAAAAAAGGACAAAAATTTCTAGGGGAATAAAGATAGTCAAAAATATAGTCAATTATAAAAGAACTATTGGTATAGAAGAAAAATGACCTCAAAAGTCATAAAGTACTTTACTTTATGAATTTTTATTTTGTACAAAACTTCTAAATCCTCTAATAAGGCAACTATGTCGCACTTAGCACAAGGCGGAACGATTCATAATTAAGGTTATTACCATAAGTGTAGTGACAATAGAAAATACCAGCAACACTATCACGATAGAATCCTCCACGCAAAGACCAGGGGAATTCTGCCGTTACCATAGATGCGTAGTCGTCATACCATCCTTCAGTTTCATTTAATGCCTGACTTATACATGTTTTTCCTTTACAGGCCGTTAGTAAATCACTGCTTGTATAAAAATCATAGTACTTATCTTCTAGAAAGTTCTTTCCTGTTATCTTTGTTCCATCCTGTAGTAGACCTGTATATCCTGAATGTGCTGTCATATTCCACCCTGAATGTTTCTCTCCTCCTGGCGCATAATCTCCCATCATATACTCCCAAGCACCACCTGACATATCATAAATTCCATATATTGTTCCTGTTGTTGATGCCCCTGTTCCTTTCAAACTTTTTTCATAAGTATACTGGCATCCATAGTTTGTATTTCCATTACTTGGGAATCCATAACTGCAACCTGTTATATAACTATCCGATTTATTCTGATATATCTCTTTATTTGCTCCACTATAATTCCTATTACCTAATTTTCCATATTTACTTTGGGAAAGATAGGCAACTAAGGCCCATTCACTATTCTTCATGGCATGAGAGTTTAACTTATCTGTACTAAATCCATACCGATTATTGCTCTTTGTTACATTTCTCCCGATTTCGGCAATGTTGGCTACCTGTATTCCTCTCCAACTGGTCACATTCGGCTTTATCATCGCATCTAAATTTGTGACATTTCCTCCTCCAAGTGTGGCAGTTGGATTACTACTACTCGTCTCAAATTTTCCTACCCACATTCCACTTAACTCCTCATCTCCAAATGTAAAGGCGTCTGGTGTCCTCCAGCCACTTACTCCATCACTCACTTTGTACTGGGCACTTCCCATGTCCTTTCTACCTTTTCTTATAAATTTAATATCGATTTCTCCTGGTAACGCTTGCGTTGGTGTACTAGTTAAATACTCACCTTGCTTCCCATAATAAGCAGTCCCATCTTCACTTCCTATCGTATAAGAATACCTTGGGATAT
>CAJUHO010000056.1 GCA_910586195.1 uncultured Bacilli bacterium | reverse complement strand
GTATATGCAGATAATTTAGTGGCGCAGACATTTTTAGAGCCAGTAAAAGGCAAAAACAAGGTATATCATATTGATGGTGACAGTTCCAATAGCAAATACAATAATCTGATTTATGTATCTGACAGGGAATTTTATAATCTTAGGAATGGGAAGATCGGTGTTGAAGATTTAGGCAGAGAACAGAAATATATACCATTTCTGAATAGTAGCCGCATGAAAGCAAGAAGATTATGGAATGATATGTATTCGCGCTGTTATAACGAGAAATTACATAATAGATTTCCAGAGTACATAGGCTGTACCATATGTGATTATTGGTTAGAGGATAAAGAACGATTTTATATATGGGTAGAAGAGAATTATTATATGATCGGCAATGAGCAGATGGATTTAGATAAAGATATTCTGTGTAAGGGTAATAAGGTATACAGTCCTGAAACATGTGTATTTGTTCCGCACACGATTAATACTCTTTTGCTAAACTGTAGAAGAAAGCGTGGCAAATATCCGCTTGGGGTAAGCTATGATAAGGCAAAAGGTAAATACCGTGCATCATTGAATGTTGATGGTAAAGCTGTGAAATTAGGTGTCTATAATACACCGAAAGAAGCGTTTATGGAGTATAAAAGGCACAAAGAAGCTCTAATTATTGTCGTTGCTGACAGATACAAGGGGAAGATGCCGGATCGAGTATATGAAGCAATGATGAACTGGAAGATTGAAATTGATGATTAGGTGATAGGGTGTGATTATAAGGCATATCGGATGTAAAGGTCTGGTATGCCTTATTTTTTCGGCTTTTGAATAGAGTGAGGATAATGATTTTGGTTTGTCTATAACAGTAGTATTGATTGCTGAATTGTGGTTAGGGATTAAAGTTCTATTAGAAGGATGGAAAGTGGCACTTCTGCGGTATTGCAGGGGTTGGGGAAGGTTTGGTATAATGGATTTATATTTGAATGATATATTTGACTTTTCAAGTGTTGTGACTAAGAAATCATTGACGATTGTTTTGCAATTTGAGATTAACTTGAAAAGTATAAACTTTGGAATTCTAGTTTCAACTTATAGATTGGAGATGATGAAATGGTAAAATTGAAAGTTGGAAGAAACATATTTGATATAGATGATAACGATTTGATTTTGGATAATGGTGCTTGCTATATATTAGTTACCAAAAAGATTACAAAAAATTATTCAAGTTGTTCTCCGACAGTAAGTAAGAAATTATTTAATGATATGAAGAAATGTGACGTGATATTTAGAAGCGAAGGATTGAGACAGGCTGCAATAGAGCGATATGGAAATTCTGTTGTGACATTTTGGAAGTTTGATGTGGATCAGATGCAGAATATGGTTATTAGCAGATGAACGTTCAGTTTTAATGCTAGTAGAGGAAACAAGGTGAGGTAAGATATGAAAAAGATTGCTACATATAATGAGCATTATACTGATGTTCAAAATTTTTATCATCAAGGAAAATATGATGAATTAGTACATAATTATAGGCAACCAAATGACATAAATAAATTTTTTAAGCAAAATGGAAGGTGTCGATTTTGTAATTCAGAATTAAAAAAGGTATTTGAAGGGTATTTAGAAGTTCCTGATGATAGGGATTCGTATTTATTAGGGGATATATTTGAATGTCCTCAATGTGGATGGTGGGAAGGTATTTCAAAATATACAGATATGCCAGACAATCCTTTTGAGAATATTCAATCATATCATGAAAACAAATATTATTATGGTATAGTAAATTTTTTTGACTTGAGTAGTAAAGAACTGCCATTAGAAGTATTGTATAATGAGTTAAATAAAAACAAACAAATTTTATATGATATTAATCCATATAAATTAGAAGAACTTGTACAATCCGTGTTATCTGATTTTTTTGATTGTGAAGTGAAACATGTTGGACAAACTGGTGATGGAGGGAAAGATTTAATAGTTGTCCAATCAGAACATCCAATTTTAGTACAAGTTAAAAGAAGAGAAAATCCGAATCATGTTGAACTTATTAAGGGAATTAGAGAATTTGTTGGCACCTTATTTATAGAAGGTTCAAAAAAAGGGATTTACGTTTCTACTGCTAAAAAATTTTCAAAAGGTTCTATAGAAGTTGCAAATGAATTGGTTAATAATAGAAAATTAGAATATTTTAATTTGATAGATTATGATAAACTTGTATCAATGTTGAATATAGAAAAGAATATTAAAAAACCTTGGGAAGAATTTGCAAAACAATTTGAGTTTGACACAACTAAGTGGTTTGGAGCAATAGCATTCTCCAAAAGGTATTAACTAGCATATAGACAATAAAAGTGAAATTTTTATGGAAAGTGAAGGATGATATACAATGAAAAAAATTAGTAATCCACTAACTATAATTGGACTTTTTGCTGGTATTGCAGAAGTGGCAGGAACGGTTGTGCTTCCATTTGTATCATTAGAATTGCAAAAGTTTTTTATTTGGTATGTTATGGGGTTTCCAATTTTATTAGTTGTATTATTTTTCATTACATTAAATAAAAATCCAAAAGTTTTATATGCACCTAGTGATTTTACTGATGAAAAAAATTTCATGGAATTAATTAATGCAGCGAGTATAAATGTTACTAATGTTATTGAGAAGAATCCATCAGTTGAAAGCGAGTTAAAGCCAGTAGAAACTTTAATTGAAAAGTTAGCAATTGAAAAAGATAGTGTTGGTAAAGATGATATTTTCAATAATTCTTCAGTAGATGTTAATGATTTAGATTGTAAAGGTTTTCTTATTCATGATGATAAAAAATTTAAATTATCAGAATGTTTTATTATTGGTAGAGGTAAAAACGCAGACTTAATTATTAATAATCCTTCAGTATCAAGGCTTCATGGTGAAATTAGATTTATAGATGGAAAATATTTTATTAAAGATCACAATACTTCAAATGGAATCAAAATAAATGGGAAACGTATAGATGGAGATTCGTATATTAAATTAGAAGATAATAGTATAATAAACATAGGAAAAGTAGAATTTGTATTTAAATATTATGATTTGATGAAATAACTATTTAGTATTTTATTTAAAAAGTACTTTTGGAAACTCTATAAAAAAGTAGTGAAAAAATATCATATATAAATGAAAAGGGTCATGAGAAAGCCAGTAAAGTAAGGAGGATAGTCATTTCCGGGAGAACACATGTCAGAAAGGCTCAAATTGTCATTTTTCAGGGGATATTTGGATTATGATTCTCTTATAAGCACTGACACTTTGGAACATTTTGTTTAAAAAATATAGGTATATACCTATAAGGTTAGGTGCTCAAAATGCCAAATGGAAACATACCCCCCTCCCCCTGTATCCTGTTCGTTCGAAGTCTAAAAATCAAGTTGACATGTGGAGGCAATAGATGGGGGCGTTTTCAGGAACAGATCAGATTTTACTAATGTAAACCTACCCGCATACACCCTTACATCACCAGTCCTCATATCCACACATACAAGCCGTTTATTCTCGATTCTAGCCACTTTCCGCCACAACCCTATACACTTACCACCAACACCAACAAAAGTCAAATATGAGCCGTAAAACGCACCAAAATATCAAACAATCATCACGAAATCAACCGAAAAGAAAAATGTCAGGATCATTTCAACCCTGACATTCAGACTCTTATAAAATGTAGATTTTACCGTTCCCAATAGTAACCATTACCATCCGAAAGATACAGTTGCAAGCCTTCATCATTCGAAACAAAGTCCGTCACTTGCCGCATATCCGTAAACGGTAGATAGTGCGTACCTATACAAAACCGGAGCAAACCTGTAT
>CAJUHO010000055.1 GCA_910586195.1 uncultured Bacilli bacterium | reverse complement strand
CTTATCATATTTTCATCTAATATGGGTTCTAATACTTCTATTCTTCTTTTATCACCTGGAAATGTTAACTTCTTATTATATAATCCTCCAATACTACCAAACGTTACCTCTTGTTCTCTATTTGTAGTATTTGTAATTGTTATCCTATAAATCCTACTGGCGCCTTGTTCTATTACCATTCCATCTTCATTTGAAAGAATATCATTTTCACCATTATAACTGTCAATGTATACATACACCCCATTTTCTGATTCACACCAAAAGTTAAATTTACCATCTCGTTCATTTTCATTCTTTAACGTAATTGTTATTTCTCTACTTTCTCCACTCTTGATTATTATGCTATGATTATTATCTAAACTTTCACTTTCTATTGTCCCAACGATTTCTCCTGTTACGATATTAAGAGAACCCCCTCTTTCTGCACTACTTGTAAATAACGCATAGGAAAAACCTCCTACTACTAAAAACAGACTTATAATTCCTATTATTACTATATAATTACTTTTCCTTAATCTCTTCCATTGATACTTTATTTTTCCTAACATCCTCTAACCTCTCTTTTATCATAAAGCAGAATACTTTATGACTTTTAAGGTTATTCTTCTTATGTATCAATAAATATTATATAGATGACTATTTTTATGACTGTTTTTGTTATCTATAAAACCTTGTCTTATTTTGTCTCCACCCCGACCTTTCGACAATCTCTTGACTAATTATTCTTCTCACTGCTTATTTTTATTTTCTTATTCTTCCGTAATTCGGGACTTTTTTACTTGATTATATACCTTTCATATTATATACTTAATCTATAATTATGATAAGCATTTCAAAAAACTCATAAAGTATTCTGCTTTATGAATTTTTATTTTGTATAAAATTTTATTATATCTTTCATAACTTCTAAACTTTCTAACAAGGTAACTAAATCGTACTCAATACGAGGCGAGACGATACATCACTATAGACATTACCATAGTCGCTGCCATAAAAGTAAACACCTGCAATACTATTATTATAATAGCCACCACCACGTACGAACCATGGTTTTTGTGCTGTTACCATAACTGCATAATCTCCATACCAACTTGCTGTCTCATTTAACGATTGACCGATACATGCTTTTCCTTTACATGCCGTTAATAGATCACTACTTGTATAAAAATCATAATACTTATCTTCCAGAAAGCTCTTTCCTGCTATCTTTGTTCCATCTTGTAGTAGGCCTGTATATCCTGAATGCGCTGTCGTATTCCATCCTGAATATTTTTCTCCCCCTGCTGCATAATCCCCCATCATATATTCCCAAGCACCTCCACTCATATCATAGATGCCATATATCGTTCCTGTTGTAGATGCACCTGTTCCTGATATATTTATATCGTAAGTATAGTGACAGCCATAATCCGTAGCACCATTACTGGGTGCACCATAACTACAACCTGTCATATGACTATTTGACTTATTCTGATATATCTCTTTATTTTCCCCTATATAATTCCTATTTCCCAACTTCCCATATTTACTTTGGGAAAGATAGGCAACCATCGCCCATTCACTGTTCTTCATCGCATGGGAATTTAATTTGTCTGTGCTAAATCCATAGCGATTTCCATTCTTTGTTAGATTTCTTCCTATTTCAGCAATAGTTGATGTTTGAATTGCTCTCCAACTTGTGACATTTGGCTTTATCATCGCATCTAAGGTTGTTACATTTCCTCCTCCATTTGTAGCAGAAGGATTACTACTACTCGTCTCAAACTTTCCTATCCATATTCCTGAAAGTTCCTCTGTCCCAAATGTAAATCCATCTGGCGTTCTCCATCCACTTCTCTTTTCTGCTACTTTATATTGCGCACTTCCGAGCTCTTTCTCACTTTTCTTTATAAACTTAACATCTATCTCTCCTGGTAAGTTTAAAGTTGGGACACTGTTCAAATAAACTCCCTTTTTTCCATAATAGGCATCTCCATCTTCACTTCCTATTGTGTAGGAGTATCTCGGAATATACACCCACATCGTTTCAATATCATTCATAGGAATTGTGGTCCCACTTGTTACGCTTTGATATTTACTTCTCGTAGCAGATGTTACTGTGACTGCATTCGCCCATTTCCCGAAATCATAATCATACCAAGCCTTATCATCTGCTTTTACCCAAATACTACTAGATTCATTCCATACTACTTTTATCATGTTAGCTTCTGTATCTACTACTGGTATGATTCCTTCTACAATCTTTTTACCACTTGGAAAGGATAACTTCTTATTATATAGTCCTCCATTACTTCCAAAAGTGACTACTTCATCTTTATACGTATTGTTCGCTATCTTCAAACGATATGTTTTTATTCCATTATTCCTTATTACTTCTCCTTCTTCTCCCATAGGTACGTCTTTTGTACTATCATAACTCACATTGACTCCCTCTGCTACTTCATACCAAAAATTAAACTTTGCATCCATCTGATTTTCATTCTTCAAAGTAATTTCTATCTCTTTACTCTCTCCACTTTTGATTATCATACTATGATTCTTATCTAAAACTTCACTTTCTATTGTCGCTGCTATTTCTCCTGTTACAATATTAAGAGAACCCCTTCTTTCTGTACTACTTGTAAATAAAGCATAAGAAAAGCCTCCCACTATTAAGAACAAACTTACTACTCCTATTAATACAATATAATTACTCTTTTTTAACTTCTTCCATTGATACTTTATTCTTCCTAGCATTCTCTAACCTCGCTTTTATCATAAAGCAAAATACTTTATGACTTTTAAGGTCATTTTTCTTCTATATCAATCTTTCTTTTATCTTTGACTAACCTTATGACTAATTTTATTTTTAATCATACTTTGTCATATTTTGTTTTTACTTCTTTCTCGTGACAATTAATTGACTAGTTAATTTTTCGTTCTTTCTTTTTTATTCCTTATTATTCAACTATTTCTACTTTTTCCTACTTGATTATATGACTCTCCCATTGTATACTTAATTTATATATATACAATAAGTATTTCAAAAAACTCATAAAGTATTTTGCTTTATGAATTTTTTATTTTGTACAAAAAAGAAATATATCTATTTGTGCTTCTAAAAATAACTATATATTTTATTGAAGGTTATTTTTAATAATTTACACACTAAACCTGACAAGATCTTTTTAAGTATAACTAAGTTGCGCCCAGCACGAGACGGAACGAACCAGTACTATAATTATAGCCATGAGCGTAGCTATAAGAGAAAACACCTGCAATACTACTATAGTAATAGCAGCCGCCACGCATGGACCATGGGTATTGTACTGTTATCATCATTGTATAATCTCCATACCAACCTGCTGTCTCATTTAAGGCTTGACTTATACATGATGTTCCATTACATGCTGTTAGCGGATCACTACTACTATAAAAATCATAATACTTATCTTCCAACCAACTCTTTCCTGTATAAGTACTTCCATCTCCCAATAATCCCGTATAGCCTGAATGGTTCGCCGTGCTCATTCCTGAATGCTTTTCTCCCCTTGGCGCATAGTCCCCCATCATATACTCCCAAGCTCCTCCTGATATATCATAAATTCCATAGATCGTTCCCGTTGTTGAGGCTCCTGTTCCTTTCGGACTTTTTTCATATGTATATTGACACCCATAATCCGTATTTTTATTACTGGGTGTTCCATAACTACACCCTGTTATATGTTGATCAGACTTATTTTGATAGATTTCTTTGTTCACTCCTGCATAATTCCTATTTCCCAGTTTTCCATACTTACTTTGTGTAAGGTATGAAACTAGAGCCCACTCGCTATTCTTCATCGCATGGGAATTTAATTTATTATCATTAAATCCATAACGATTTCCACTCCTTGTCATATTTCTCCCAACTTCGGCTATATTTGCAACTTGAATACTTCTCCAACTTATTACATTCGGCTTTATCATCGCATCTAAGTTCGTGACATTTCCTCCTCCATCCTGTGCTGATGGATTCGAACTACTTGTTTCAAACTTCCCTACCCAGATTCCCGATATCTCTTCTGTCCCAAATGTAAATCCATCTGGCGTTCTCCATCCACTTCTCTTTTCTGCTACTTTATATTG
>CAJUHO010000054.1 GCA_910586195.1 uncultured Bacilli bacterium | reverse complement strand
ACGAAATCTTTGAGAAGAATCTGTTATTTTTGATTCCATTTTATATCTTTTCACATGAAAGCCGCTTTGAGGAGTATAATAATGATAAAGATAAGTTGGCAACTTTAAAGGCCGAATACGCAGATATTATGGCACGGTTGGATCAGCTATTGGAAAAAGGGAGTATCAGTGCTTATACAAGAAAAATCATTATGGAAATGTCGGACAAAGTGCTGGAGAATATTGCCCAGAAATATGAGCATGTCAGGGAAGGAGTGAAGTCAGTTATGGGCGGAAAGATTCTTGAACATGAGGCGAAAACAATTTTGAGAGAGGGATGGCAGCAGGGGCGCAGGGAAGGAGAAGACTATGGAAGAATGGAGCAGGCGAAGGAAACTGCGTTCAATCTGCGGACCATAGGATTGGAAGAAGAGACCATTGCCAAAATGGTGAATGTCCAGGTTTCTGTTATCAGGGAGTGGTTTGCTGAAGTTGTTTCGTGAAAATGTAACTCTATTTAATTTAAACTATATGAGCCCAGTTATTTCCAGCAATATATTTTGCAGGAAATGCTGGGTAAAATTATGAGTGAATAGTAAAATAGCCGATATTCCATATAGTGATTATTCTGCATACAGCTAAAGACTTTTAGAGAAAATTAGAAATAATACTCTGAAATTAATCTTAGAAATTATCGATAGTATAGAATTTATCAATACGAGTTAAATTGTCAAGAGGGATGATTAATATGATTTACGAATTAGACAAAGTAATAGAAATGTTTAGAACGGCAGATAGGATGATTTCTGAAGACTCTACATTATTGTCAATGTCTACTGATCAGATATTTTATAAGTTAGACGATGGTTCAGACGAAATGCGCCATATTCGATGGGGAGTTATGACGCGGGCAAAAATGAAAGAACTAAAGTCATTTGAAATACAAAATATCATTAGTTTTTTATGTATGATTGAAGAAAGGAATTTATTAACCGAGTATATTGGATTTATCCTACAAAGTGAGCATAATATAAATTTATTGGAGCTTTTACTTACGGCATATCAGCAAGGTCTACATAATATGATTTTACCATTTGTTAAAGATTGTATTGAATATGAAAGCAATTGTTGTATTGGGCAAATAGATAATATTTTAGAATTAATACAGAGTATTAGTGATGATTCAGATAAATATTCATTTGTGGATAGATATGCATCTTTAATTGTAAATAAAAAAGAAGAAGAACCAATTTTAGAGAAGTATATATCAAATTATACAGAAGCATTAGAATACTTGGTAATAAGAATTGGTGATAAGTTATATAATAAACGCCGTGGAAGTGCGGAGAAATGGTTGGATATATTTTTGAATAAAGAATTGGGACATTGTAAACAGATAGGAGTTGGATTCCTCCATAGAAGTACCTATTTGGATTATAAGCTTTTTGAAAAGTATTTTGAATTTCTAGAATTGCATTTTTGTAACGATGAAAAATTATGGGAGTTGTTAATACCCATATATGCCCGATACTTATTAAATACGAATAGTAATTTGTTTAAAGTAAGAGTAAAAAGGCGCCTTTATAGTATAATAGAGGATACAAATAAGAAAAGAATATTTATACAATCAATTGGGTATTGGGTTCAGAAATCACAAGATTGTATAGAAATAGTTGATCAATTAGTAAGTGTTAGTTTTGAGAAGGATAGTCAATTACTGCAAGGTTTAGATTACTATCTAAAGTACAAATTTGAGAATAATGTTGAGGAAGCTATTAAGATATTATATGATATCTATAATATCAATAATTATAAACTTTATGAAAGATTTTTGACAATATTACCACAGACATGCTCATCATTGAAAACACAGATGAATGATTTAATAATATTATGGGGTAATAGGGTTTTATATGGAACAATTAGTGAGTTTTCTTTGTCATTAGATATATTTATGAATGCAATTAAATTGGAAAATATGAAGTGTTTATTTGCTCAAGAAAAATTGAATAGAATTGAATTGATAAACATCCTTGAAGATATTTTACTATTTACATTTGATGGGAAAAGAATCGTTGATTTGGTTTTTAGTATAGCAGAATATGTAAAAGATAAAGACTTCTTTTTTAAATACTGTCTAGATAAAATATATGTTAATTACGGTGGTAAACTAATAGAAAATGCACCAGATTATGTTAAGAGTAAAAACGAATATCAATCGGATCTAGCATATAGGTTGATAGAGTATCATGAATCTTTTGAAAAGCGAATTACATTAGGATATGAAGATAAGGATTTTATTCCATTAATTGAACACCAAAGAATAATTCAGGAAATAAGACTTGAACAGAACAAAAGAATAAATGCTCAAGCAGAGAAAAACTCTTTTTTTGCAAGTTTTTTTCCAAGCAGGAAAATGAAATACGGGAAAAGAATAGCGTTCGTTCAAAAAATAGGAGATGGGGGACTTCGATACAATGTAAGTGAGTATGAGAATCATACAATTCAAAAGGAGATACCCTGTAGCTTTATTAATAATCCTGCCGAGTATAAGGCATTAAAAATAGCGTATTTAAAGAAAAGGGGAAAAAATGAGGCTTATAGTTAAAGAATATATTGCCCAATTAAAAGAAAAAGATGAGCTTGATGTACTAATAAGTCAAATATTTGTGCAAAAAGGATATATTGCCGATAATCTACCTAAAACAGGAAATAGACAATATGGAGTAGATATACAATTACATAACGAGGATGAACTCTTGATGTTTGTAGTTAAACAAGGCAATATAAACCGAGAAATTTGGGATGGAAGTATTAATGCTGTTCGTCAGAGTTTAGATGAGATAAAAGATGTTGTCATGAATTTTTTGACATTAGAAGAAAGGAAAAAATCAATCAAAATAATTGTAGCTACAAATGGCCAAAGAGAAGAACCAATAAAACTAAATTGGAATAGTTATGTAAACAACAATCGTTTATGGAACGGACTTCCAATAACAATCGAATTTATGGGTATTGATGATATTGTTAAAGAAATTTTGGACAATTACTTTAATGAATATTTATTTAATGATTCTCTTCATAGTGCTATGAGAAAGGCACTTTACTTTATTGACGAAGGTGATTATAAAAGAGAATATTATGAAAAGATTGTTGATTCATTAATTGCGAGTCTGAAAAATGCAAATAGAAAGAAATTTGATAAAACTTGTGCAGCATTATACTTAGCTAGTCAGATGATTTGCCAGTATGCATTTGATAATGGAAATAATAAAATTTCTATTATGGTATCTGAATATGTTGTAATAAAGTATTGGAAATATTTGATTGAGGGAGATTTTTTTGAAAAAACCATATATATTGAATGGCTACTAAAGTTTTGTAAATGCTATGAGAAGTGGAACGATATTTATATATCAAAAATTGAAAAGGTAGTAGACAAAAAAGTTATATTACCAAATTATAATGTCGTTGAAAATAGGGTACTGCTATATGAAATATTAGGATATATTGCTTCATACGGAAATTATCTTTTGGATGTATATCCCAAAAAGGCAATGCATATTTTGGATTTGATTATAGGATTGATAAATGAATACCCATATTTTAATTATACTCCATTTGATTCATACATTTGAGTGGTGATAATGATATACAACATTCTATATTATTATAATCGTATAGCTGATATAAATACGCTTATATCAAATCAAGTATATACAATAATTGATTATTACAAATCTCAAAATAAATTTCCAGCACAGTCAGATTCCTATGAAGAGGCAGTAAAAATAGAAGAAAGTGATGAGACTGTCGATTACAAAGTATCTGCCTTTTGGGGATATTATCTTTTGCTGATAGAGAAATTAAATTTAAGAGATTTATATGAGATAATAAAGGGATTTTTGAAAATTGATCTTAAAAACGTTTCAAAATGTATATGGTTTTTAAAGAAAGACGAAGAATTACTCTTTTATGAACCATATGCAATGTGGCGGGCAGGTGAAGGGATAGAAGTGAAGGTAGAAAGAAATTTTGATGAATTTTGTAGTATAGTGCAATTCATATTAAAGCAATATCAAAATGATATTTTTTCATTTGAAGAGTATTCGTTTAAAAGTCTGGAAATAATAACTTGCCGTTATTTTGGATATATCCCAAGAGTGAAGATTAAAGCAAAAAGAACCTAAGATCAATAATGT
>CAJUHO010000053.1 GCA_910586195.1 uncultured Bacilli bacterium | reverse complement strand
CCTCGACAACGGGAACAATCTATGGAATCTATGATATGTCAGGTGGTGCTTGGGAGTATATGATGGGAGATTATGCAGCAGGAGGAGAAAAGTATTCAGGAACGTATACGACAACCAATTCAGGCTATACAGGACTACTACAGGATGGAACAAAGATAACAGGAAAGAATTGGCTAGAGGATAAATATTATGATTTTTATACAAACAGTGACTTATTAAAAGCTTGTAATGAAGAAAAATGTGTGTCTCATGCTTTAAATGAGATAGCAGGCTGGTATGGAGATTATACAGCGATGTTAGGTATGCATTCACCTTGGTTAGCTAGAAGTGGCAATTATACACATAGTAGTGTAGCAGGTGTTTTTTATTTTCATTCTTATAATGGAAGTGGAAGTTCAGCAGAATCATTTCGACTTGTATTAAATGCAAGTTAAAATAAAAAATTCATAAAGTAAAGTACTTTATGACTTTTGAGATTATTTATCTTTCATTTCAGTAGTTCTTTTTCTAATTGACCAATTCTATGACTATTTTTATTTTCCATGCTACTTTGTCATCTTTTATCATGTCTTGTACTAAATGACTGCTATTAGACTATTTATTACTTTTGATAACTTTACTTTTTCGTTGTTTATTAATGAATCTTATTATCTTTTACTTGATTATATTTTTTTCTCATTGTATACTTATTTATAAGTAGGATATACTTTTTATCCGCTTATCATAAAGTACTTTACTTTATGATAGAAAGATGAGGTTATGAAAATGATAGGAAAAATAAAATATCAGTTGAAAAAAAGAATGACAAAAAGAAATGGTTATATTGGTTTGATAGGAATTGTAAGTTTGTTTTTGATAATAGGAGGTTTTTCCTATGCGATGTTTGCAGTGAGTTCAGAAAGAAGAGGATCTCTAAATATCGTAACGGGAGAAATTGTAACGACAATAATGAGTGAAGATATAGATAGCAAAAATAAAATTGTAGTGAAAGGTGGTGAGAGTAAAGAGATAGTAATTACCTTGAAAAATGATAATGGATGTGATGCTAAATTTAATTTCTGGTATGAAGCATCAGATGGAATAACTATAAGCTATGATAGTGCGAAGGATAAGCCTATGGGGGAAGAGGGAGAAGTAATTAAAAATAATGGTATAAAGATATATAAATTAAAAATAGCAAATAACACAGATAATAATGAGGTAATATTGTTTGGAAGTAATGGAGGATTATATAATAAGAAGTTGAATTTTCCGAATGGTAAAAAGGTAGTAGAAGGAATTATTCCAATTATAAGTGTAGAAGATAATATGATAAAAGTGGTATGGGAGGAGAGTAAGAATAGTTGGATAAAGGCAAGTGATGAAAATTGGTATGATTATGATTTTGGAAAATGGGCGAATGCTGTGACGGTAACAAGTGCTAGTAGAAGTAAATATCAAAATGCTGAAAGTGGAACAGAAATCTCTATGAATGATATAGAGACAATGTGGGTATATGTTCCAAGGTATTCTTATACGATAGGAAGTAAAGATGGGACTGCTTATTATGGAAAGCAGGGTCAATATCTGAGTAGTACGCCGACAAAGGCGTTACCAGGAGAGATAGATATCAAATTTATAAAAAAAGAAGAGAAAGAGACAGGGGGTGCGCGGTATAAGGTAAGTGAGGGAATAAGTGGCTGGAGGACACCAGATGCCTTTACATTTGGAGATGAGGAGTTAAATGGAATTTGGATAGGAAAATTTGAGGTGAGTAGCTCTAATCTGAATGCTACAAATGGCGGAGGAAATGTCACAAATTTAGATGCTATGATAAAACCGAATGTCACCAGTTGGAGAGGGATACAGGTGGCTAGTATAGCAGAGGTGGGGAGAAATATGACAAAGAATAGTAATCGCTATGGATTTAGTACAGATAAGTTAAACTCTCACGCCATGAAGAATAGTGAATGGGCCTCTGTTGCCTATCTAAGTCAGAGTAAGTATGGAAAACTGGGAAATAGGAACTATAATGGAGCAAATAAGGAAATATATCAAAATAGGTCAGATGAGTTCATAACAGGTTGTAGTTATGGTACCTTAAGTAATGATAATAAAGATTATGGATGCCATTATACTTATGAAGAAAGTCCAAATGGAGTAGGGGCTTCAACGACAGGAACAATCTATGGAATCTACGATATGTCAGGAGGAGGTTGGGAATATATAATGGGAAATTATGCTCCAAGTAATAATAAATATTCTGGACTTTCTAAAGCAGAAAATTCAGGCTATACAGGATTACTAAAGGATGGAAGTACCTTTATGGGAAAAAGTTGGTTAGAAGATAAATATTATGATTTTTATACAAGTAGTGATTCGTTAATGGCATGTAATGGAAAAGCATGCATTTCTCATGCTTTAGATGAAACGATGAAATGGTATGAAGATTATATAACTATGGTGAGTCCGCAATATCAATGGTCTGTGCGCGGCGGTGATTATCATGATAATGTAGGAGTAGGTATTTTCTATTCACTTTGCCACTATGGTAGTGCTAGCGTGGTTGGTGCGTTTCGTATCGTATTAAGTGCAGGTTAAAATAAAAAATTCATAAAGTTAAATCCTTTATGATAAGCGGATAAAAAGTATATCCTACTTATGAATAAGTATACAATGAGAAAAAAATATAATCAAGTAGAAAAAGCTAAGATATTTGGAAAATAAGTGGAAAATGAGTGCTTTAGATAATGATAAATAGTCTGATAGCAGTCAAAGAAATGAAATAGGAACATAAAATGATAAAAAATGACACTAGAAGAAAATAGTCAAAGAACTGGTCAATGGAAAAATATTTCATTGGTATAAAACGAAAATAACCTTAAAACTCATAAAGGATTTAACTTTATGATGGAAATGAGGTTAGAAAAATGATAGGAAGAATAAAATATCAATGGAAAAAGAGAATTATAAAAAGAACAGGCTATATAGGTTTAATGGGAATTGTAAGTTTCTTTTTAGTAGTAGGAGGCTTTTCATATGCGATGTTTGCAGTAAAGTCAGAAAGTAAAGGTTCCTTAAATATTGTAACAGGAAATCTAGCGATGAATATAAAAAGTGAACAACTAGATAACCAAAATAGAATTACAATAGAGGCAGGAGAAAGTAAAGAAATAATAGTTACATTAAAAAATGAAAATGACAGAGATGTAAAGTTCAATTTTTGGTATGAGGGGATGAATGAGGTAGAAGTAACATACGATAGTGAAAGCGATGTCCCACCAACAGAAGAAGGAGAAGTAATAAGAGTGGTTGAGGAAAGAACTTATAGGTTAGTAATAACGAATACTAGCAGCAGTAATCAATTAGTAACATTTGGAAGTAATGGAGGACTTTTTGATAAAAAATTGGTTTTTCCAGAAGGAAAAAGAACGATTACTAAAGAGGCTGGTGCTATTAGAGTAGTAAAAGATAGTAATATGATTGCAGTAGTTTACAATGAAACAAAAAATACATGGGAGAAAGCAAATGCTACTAATTGGTATGATTATGAACTTGGAAAATGGGCCAATGCTGTCACAGTGACAACTGCTACAAGAAGTAAATATCAAAGTGCGGCAAGTGGAACGGCAATTCCAATGAGTGATATCGAGACGATGTGGGTATATATTCCAAGATATTCCTATACAATAGGGAGTGAAGATGGGACAAACTATTATGGAAAACAGGGAGAATATTTAACTAGTAAACCAACTTTAAGCTTACCAGGAGAGATAGATATTAAATTTATAGGAAAAGAAGAAAAGGAGACAGGAAGTGCCCAGTATAAAGTAGGAGACGGAATCAGCGGATGGAGAACGCCAGATGGTTTTACATTTGGAAATGAGGAGTTAAGCGGAATCTGGGTGGGAAAGTTTGAGACGAGTAGTTCTAATCCGACCGCTGCAGATGGGGGAGGAAATGTAACAACATTAGATGCGATGATAAAACCGAATGTACCAAGTTGGATGAGAATACTAGTAGATAATGTAGCAGAAGTAGGAAGAAATGTGACAAAGAGCGGTAATCGTTATGGATTTAATAGCAATAATTTAAATTCTCATGCCATGAAGAATAATGAATGGGCGCTAGTCGCCTATCTTTCCCAAAGTAAATATGGAAAGTTAGGTAATAAGAATTATAGTGGAGCAAACAAGGAAATCTATCAAAATAAATCAGATAAGTATATAACAGGCTGTAGTTATGGTGCACCAAGTAACTCAAATACCGATTATGGTTGTCAATATACCTATGATGTGAACATATCTGGAACAGGGGCATCGACAACAGGGACAATTTATGGGATTTATGATATGAGTGGGGGAGGCTGGGAATATATGATGGGAAATTATGCCCCAGGTGGACGGAAATATTCAGGAAAGAATACGAGATATCATTCAGGCTATACAGGATTATTAGAAGACGGAAGTGTTTATACAGGAAAAAGTTGGTTAGAAGACAAGTACTACAATTTTTATATAAGTGATAATTCTTTGACAGCATGTGGTGGAAAAGCCTGCATATCGCATGCCTTAAATGAGACAGCAGGTTGGTATTCGGATACTGCAGTTGTGGTAGCAGCACAGGCACCGTGGTCTGTACGTAGTGGCACTTATGACAATGCCAATTTTGCGGGTCTTTTCTACTTTTACGTTGCCTATGGCACTACCTATGGCGGAGGGGCGTTTCGACTTGTATTAAGTGCAAGTTAAAATAAAAAATTCATAAAGTAAAATACTTTATGATAAG
>CAJUHO010000052.1 GCA_910586195.1 uncultured Bacilli bacterium | reverse complement strand
AGCACAAAATGGACTATGGAAGTTTGGTATTTCTGGAGATTTTCCAATTATCTTAGTAGATATTAAAGATATTGTTGATGTAGGCTTTGTTCTTGATATTTTAAAATGCTTCGAATATTATAAGAATCATTCTATTTTTGTAGATATTGTTATTGTAAATACAGAAAATGAACAATATGAAAAACTTGTAAAAAGGGAAATTGATGATGAACTTTATCGTATGTATACATTGAATAGCTTTTCTCATACACCAGGAAAGGTAGTGGTAGTAGATGGAAGTGAATTGTCAAAAGAAGAACGAGGACTCTTTGATGTAGTGGCAAGATTACGATTTGTATTGGATGATCATAAATCGTTACAGGAAAAAGTAGAAGAATTGCAACAGAATAGTAAAGCTAGTTCTCATTTACAAAATGAAACACAAGTATCTAACGAAATAGAGATAAAGGACTTATTATATAGAAATAAATTTGGAGGATTTAATAGTGCTGGGGACGAATATATTATTACAGATAAAGATACTCCAACTCCGTGGTCTAACGTGATAGCAAATGATAGTATGGGAACTATTGTTACCAATAATGGCTGTGGTTTTACTTATGCATATAATAGCGGTGAATTTAAAATTACTGCATGGTCAAATGATATGGTTGTAAATGATAAATCAGAAGGTATTCGAATTAACAGAAAAAACTTTGATCCTGTTGTTTGTAAACATGGATTTGGTTATACTACATTAGAGTCAGAAACTGATTTTTTAAAACAGTCAATTACAGAATTTGTACCAGTTTCTGATACTGTTAAAATTTATGTAGTAAAGTTGGTAAATAAAGAGGATGATTTACAAGAAGTAGATTTGAGTTTTTGGATAAATCCTGTTCTTGGTAATTTTGAAGAAAAAACAGGTCGTTATATTTTGAGCGAATATGATAAAAGTAAAAATTATCTAAGATTACGTAATGTTTATCATAGTAATTTCAGTCATATTAAAGTATTTATGTCATGTAGCGAAAAGATTTCTGACGTTATTGATAGAGATGTTATGTTAAAAGAGATTAAAACTTCTATAACATTAAAAAAACAAGAAGAAAAAGAGATTGTCTTTACACTAGGATGTAGTGAAAGCGAAGAAGAGTTTTTTGAATTACTTGCAAAATATCAAAAGAAAAAAGAGGCTGAAAAGGCATTAAAAGAGGTAAAGGATAAATGGAAGAAGACATTATCTACTATTAAGGTAGAGACAGAAGATGATAGTTTTAACTTTATGGTAAATGGTTGGTATTTATACCAATGTCTATCTTCTAGAATTATGGCCCGTAGTGGATTTTATCAAGTAAGTGGCGCTTTTGGTTATCGTGATCAATTACAAGATACTATGAATATTTCCTATGTAGACTCTGCTCGTACAAGAAAACAAATTTTAGAAAATGCAGCTCATCAATTTCGAGAAGGAGATGTTTTACATTGGTGGCATGAAATGAATCATTTCGGTCTTAGAAGTCGTTATAAGGATGATTATTTATGGTTGGTTTATGCTACAATTGAGTATGTAAAAGTAACAGAAGATTTTAAAATTTTGGAAGAGGAGATTCCTTTTGCTTTAGGAGAGTCTCTACTTATGAGTGAAGTAGAAAAGGGAATTGTTTTTAGCTATTCTCATACAAAAGGAAGCCTATTAGAACATTTGCAAAAGTCTCTTCATTTAGCAATGAATAATTTAGGTGGTCATGGTATTCCGTTAATCGGTGGTGGTGATTGGAATGATGGCATGAACAAGGTAGGAATTAGGGGAAGAGGAGAAAGTGTTTGGTTGGGATTTTTCTTATATCAAATTATAGAAGAATTTGTTTTAATGATTGAAAAGTCTAAAATACCACTAGATGTCAAAAAATATACTACCTTTAATCAAAAATTGAAGAAAAATTTAAATGACCATTGTTGGGATGGTTCCTATTATCTGCGCGCATTTTTTGACAATGGTGAAAAGTTAGGAAGCCATGAAAATTCAGAATGTCAGATAGATTTAATTTCTCAAAGTTTTTCTATTTTAAGTGGTGTTGCGGATAAAGATAGAGCATTTTCTGCCTTAAAGGAAGTACAGGAAAAACTAGTAGATTATGATTTTCGTATTGTAAAACTTTTAACACCTGCTTTTGAGAAGTCCCTGAATAATCCAGGTTACATTATGAATTATCCAAAGGGTATTCGTGAAAACGGTGGACAGTATACACATGCAGTTTCATGGTATATTATGGCACTTATTAAAATGGGATTTTTTGATGAGGCCTATCGTATTTATCAAATGGCAAATCCTATCAATCGTAGTTTACGTGATGATTTAATTGAAAGATACAAAGTAGAACCATATGTAATTGCTGCCGATATTTATTCTGCTAAAGAAGAAAATGGACGTGGTGGTTGGACATGGTATACAGGAAGTGCTGGATGGTTTTATAAGATAGCTATTCAAGAGATTTTGGGATTGAAAAAAGAAGGTAAATCTATAAAAATAGAACCACATGTCCCTTCTAATTGGAATCATTACCAAATGATATATCATTATATGGATACTGAATATCTTATTATCGTAAAGCGTGGCAAAAAGAAAAAAATCACTTTAGATGGAAAGGTAAAACGAGAAAATATTCCTCTTACGAATGATAAGAAACAACATAAAATTGAAGTTACGTTTGAATAACGCACTTCTTTTTTTGTTTAATTATAATTTTTTGTTATAATGGTATATAGAATAGAGGTGAAATTATGTTGAGTTTTGATTTTCAAACATTTATGAAAGACGAAGTGAGTATAACAAATAATCAGGATTATTTACTTAAGAAAGAATCAATTTTTCGAAAGCTAAAGGAAAGTCCTATGACTGGTTGGAGAGAGGTTTTACAAGATGAGACATTAATTGAGAAGATTATAGCAAAGGCAAGTTGGGTCAGACGGAATTCCTCTTGTTTGGTAGTGATAGGAATAGGTGGCTCTTATATGGGATGCTATGCACTTGATAAACTGTTCTCTTCACAATTTTTTCCTAATAGTTTTCCCCTTATTTACGCAGGATATCAAATATCAGATGCTTATTTGGAAGAACTGATTTCTTACTTAAAAGAGAAAGATTTTTGCTTAAATGTTATCTCCAAGTCTGGGACTACCTTAGAAACCACAATTGCTTATCAAAAGCTTTTAGATTTTATGAAAAAAAAGTATTCCGAAGAGGAGCTTAGGCAAAGGATTATTATTACAACGGATAAAAACAAGGGTGTTTTACGGGAAGATGTAATAAACAATAGATATTTTTCTTTTGAAATTCCGGATAACATAGGTGGTCGTTATAGCGTTTTATCTGTAGTTGGTTTATTTCCTTTGGCAACCCAAATTGATATTCGTAAGCTTTTAAGTGGTGCTATGAATGCTAGTGCTTATATGGAAGACGCTTATTTTTATGCCTATCTTCGAAAAGAATTATATAATCATGGTAGAGTTGTTGAAAACTTTGTAGTATATGATGAAAAAATGCTTATGTTTTGTGAATGGTTGAAGCAATTATTTGCTGAATCAGAAGGAAAAGAGAATAGGGGGATTTTGCCAATTTCAACATTTAATACAAGAGATCTACATTCTTTGGGTCAATTTTTTCAAGAGGGAAATCCCATTATATTTGAAACAGTATTGCGTATGCAACACTTCGGAAATAAAGAAAGAGTGCAGGATATTGCTATCGAAAGTGTGTGCGAGGCCCATATGTCACATACACCAAGTAATGTTATTACGTGCTCTGATTTAAGTGAGTATACTGTAGGGGAATTAATTTATTTCTTTTTTCTTAGTGCGGCCTTTTCTGCCTTGTTATTCGAAGTTGATCCTTTTAATCAACCAGGAGTAGAGGCATATAAAGAAAAAATGAGGGAGCGTTTATGAAGGATTTAATGATTACACATGCGAAAGATATTGATGGCGTCAGTCCCGTTATTTTGCTAAAGTTGTGTAATAGAAAGATAGATTATTATCTTTTAGAAATCGATGAAGTGGAAGAAAGGGTTTATGATATTTTAGGTGGTAATTTAGAAGAATATGAAAATATTTATATTACAGACTTATCACTTAGCGAACAACAATATCAATGGATAGAAAATAGACCTTGGAAAGAAAAAATTCACATTTTTGATCATCATATTAGTCATAACTATGCTAGTAATTATCCCTATGTTGTAATTGATTGTGATGAATGTGCTACTTCTTTGTTTTTTAAGTACTTAAAACAACTTTATCCCAATGATATGAATTTTGAAAAAATTGAGCAATATGTAGAACATGTTTTAAATTTAGATTTGTGGTATTGGGTAGAAAAACAAGATTTTTTTGCGAAAAAGTTGGGGGATTTATTTGAAATCTTCGGAAACGAAGATTATATTGAGCATTTTTATCAAAAGATGTTATCTGAACAAAAACTTGAATTGACATCATTAGAAGAAAAAATTTTACAAATAGAACAAAGGAGGATAAACCGTTACTTTAAAAAGAAAAACGAATCTTTAATGACATTTGTTTATAAAAATTATCAAGTAGGAGTCGTTTTTGCTGAAAGTTATCGTAGTGAACTTGGTATGATGTTACAGGATGATCATCCAGAACTTGACTTTATTGCTATGATTAATGTAGGTGGTGGTGTTAGTCTAAGAACACAAAAGGATAATGTGGATTTATCTGCCCTTGCTGTCTCATTAGGTGGAGGAGGGCATAAAAAAGCGAGCGGTTTTGGCATTACAAAAGATTTAAAGATAGAGATTATAACAAAAATATTAGAAGGAATAGAAGAAAGTATGTGAAAAACGATAAAAATTTTTATCGTTTTTCTTTATTGTAATTTCAACCGCACCACTTTATTTATATTTTAATTCTATA
>CAJUHO010000051.1 GCA_910586195.1 uncultured Bacilli bacterium | reverse complement strand
GAACAACAATTCCAATGGATGATATCGAAACGATGTGGGTATGGATACCAAGGTATTCTTATACAATAGGGAGTGAAGATGGGGCAAACTATTATGGAAAGAAGGGAGAATACCTAAGTAGTGCACCAACGCAGGCTTTACCAGGAGAGATAGATATTAGATTTATCCCAAAATCAGCAAAAGAGACAGGAAGTGGGCAGTATAAAGTGGTAGAAGGAGTAAATAATTGGAGAACATCAGATGGATTTACGCTTGGAAATGAAGAGCTAAGTGGAATCTGGGTAGGAAAGTTTGAGACAAGTAGTTCAAGTCCTACTGCTACAAATGGCGGAGGAAATGTCACAAACTTAGATGCTATGATAAAGCCGAATGTAATAAGCTGGAGAGGAATACAGGTAGCAAATATAGCCGAAGTTGCAAGAAATATGACAAAAAGCAGAAATCGTTATGGATTTAATGCAGATAGATTAAATTCCCATGCGATGAAGAATAGTGAATGGGCGCTAGTTGCATACCTTAGTCAAAGTAAATATGGCAAATTAGGGAATAAGGATTATAGTGGAGTAAATAAAGAAATATATCAGAATAAGTCAGATCAATTTATAACAGGCTGTAGCTATGGAACTCCAAGTAATGGAAATACAGACTATGGATGTCAGTATACATATGAAAAAAGTCCGAGTGGAACAGGGGCCTCAACAACAGGAACAATCTATGGAATCTACGATATGGTAGGAGGTGCTTGGGAATATGTAATGGGAAATTATGCTCCAAATGGAAGCAAGCATTCAGGAATGTCAATATCATATAATTCAGGTTACACAGGTCTTCTTCAAGACGGAACGACATTTATAGGAAAAAGTTGGTTGGAAGATAAATATTATGACTTTTACAGTAGCAGCAACCCATTAACAGCATGTAATGGGACATCATGTATAAGTCAGGCCTTAAATGAGACAGCAGGCTGGTATGAGGATTATGCATATATGATCGGATTGCAGTCCCCATGGATTATACGTAGCGGTTATTATGGTCACAATAATACGTCTGGCATTTTTTACTACTATTATTATGAAGGTAATGAAACTCTTTCTGGTTCATTTCGACTAATATTAGGTAATAGTTAAAATATAAGTAACTTAATTGCGTAAAACTTTCATGCTATTTTCTAGTAATTTTCTAATTTTTTTAGTATAATACATATAGGTGATAGCATGAAAAAAAATATTCGAAATTTCTCTATTATCGCTCATATCGATCATGGAAAAAGTACATTAGCAGATCGGATTTTAGAAAAAACAGGTGCTGTTAGTAAACGTGATGCTGTTAATCAAATGTTAGATAGTATGGATATCGAAAGAGAAAGAGGCATTACAATTAAACTGAATACTGCTTCTTTAAAGTATCAATTAGCAAAAGAAGAATATCTATTAAATTTAATAGATACGCCAGGACACGTTGATTTTTCTTATGAAGTATCTCGTAGTCTAGCTTCTTGTGAAGGCGCACTTTTGGTGGTGGATGCTGCTCAAGGAATTGAAGCACAAACACTTGCTAATTTGTATTTAGCATTAGAAAACAATTTGGTACTTATCCCTGTTGTTAATAAGATAGATTTACCAAACGCCGATATTGCAAAGGTGAAAAAAGAACTAATGGATTTAGTTGGGTTTGAAGATAGCGAAATTATTTTAACCTCTGCAAAAACGGGGGAAGGGGTAGAGGAGCTGTTAGAAGCAATTGTTAAGAGAATTCCCGCTCCAGCAGGAGAGGAAACGGATATTTTGCAGGCCCTAGTTTTTGATAGCGTTTTTGATAGTTATAGGGGAGTCATTATTTCTGTCAGAATAGTAAACGGTACACTTTCTGTAGGCGATAAAATCATGATGATGGCAACAAAACAGAGTTATGAAGTAGTAGAACTTTTTAAGAATACACCAAGTGAAGAGAAAGTATCCTCACTTATAGCAGGAGAAGTAGGGTTTATTGTAGCATCAATAAAAGATATTGATGCCGTAAAAGTAGGGGATACAATTACTCTAACTAATCAACTAGCTACTAAGCCTCTTCCTGGATATCAACCAATGAAATCAATGGTTTTTTGCGGATTATATCCAATAGAAAGTGTTAAGTTTGAATTATTACGTGAAGCTTTAGGTAAATTAAAATTAAATGATGCTTCTTTGAGCTTTGAACCAGAAACAAGCGAGGCTTTAGGCTTTGGTTTTCGCTGTGGCTTTTTAGGTCTTTTACATATGGAAATTATTAAAGAAAGAATTACTAGGGAATTTGGAATAGAATTAATTACAACTGCCCCCTCTGTTATTTATAAGGTGATTTTGACAAGTGGCGAAGAATTATTAATCGATGCGCCTAATAAATTTCCAAATAAAGAGACTATGAAAGAAGTATTAGAACCATATATTAGAACGAATATCCTAGCGCCAACAGAGTATATTGGCCCTATTATGGAACTATGTCAAGAACGAAGAGGAATATATTTTGATATAGAATATATTAATCAACTACGGGTCAATATTCATTATGATTTGCCACTATCCGAAATTGTTTATGATTTTTTTGATAAATTAAAATCATCTACGAAGGGCTATGCCTCCTTTGATTACGATTTAATTGGTTACCAACCTAGTGAATTGGTAAAGATGAATATTTTATTAAATGGCGAAGTAATCGATGCACTAAGTGTTATTGTTCATAAGGACTTTGCTTATAATCGTGGAAAAGCAATTGTTAATAATTTAAAAGAAGTAATACCACGACAATTATTTGAAGTTCCAATACAGGCTGCTATTGGTAATCATATAATTGCTAGAAGCACCGTTAAAGCCCTTCGTAAAGATGTACTTGCAAAGTGTTATGGTGGTGATATTACGCGAAAGCGAAAACTACTAGAAAAGCAAAAAGAGGGCAAAAAGAAAATGAAACAAATTGGTAAAGTACAATTACCACAAGAAGCATTCATGAGCATTTTAAGCGAGGGAGAATGATGAGTTCCTCTTTGTATGTTCATATACCTTATTGTAAAAGTATCTGCACTTATTGCGATTTTTGCAAAATGCTTTATCAAGAGAGTCAAGTTTACGCTTATTTGGATGCTTTAGAAAAAGAATTAAAAAAAGTATATAGGAATGAACCTTTAAAAACCATTTATATAGGAGGCGGCACTCCTAGTTGCCTAAGTATAGATGAATTAACAAGATTATTTGAAATTTTGGAAACGGTTCAAAAGAAGGATAACATAGAGTATACAATTGAATGTAATTTTGATACAATAGATAAGGATAAGTTAGATTTATTCAAAAGAGTAGGAATTAACCGTATTAGTTTTGGAATTGAGACAATTCATAAGAACTTAGAATTATTTTTAGGACGCAATAATAATAAAAATCATATAAAAAAGATGATACAATATGCGAAAAGTATTGGAATTGTTAATATTAATGTTGATTTGATGTATGCATTAAAAGACGAAACTCTGAATGATTTGGAAACGGATATAGATTTTATTTTATCATTAGATGTGCCACATATCTCAACTTATTCTTTGATGATCGAAAAAAATACATGTTTGTACATTCAAAAGGAAATACCGATAGATAGTGATATGGATGCTTTAATGTATGAAGCGATTTGCAAAAAATTGAAAAAATGTGGTTATCTTCATTATGAAATTAGCAATTTTGCAAAGCCTGGATATGAGTCAAAACATAATATCAACTATTGGCAAAATTTGTCTTATTATGGCATCGGTTTAGGTGCCGCCTCCTATTACGATGGAAAGCGTATGACAAATACCAGAAGCATTACGAAATACTTAAAGAAAGATGGTATTCTAACTTGTGAGCATCTTTCGAAAATGGATACTATGATATATGAAGTAATATTACGTTTAAGATTAGCAACAGGTATTAATTTAGAGGAGTTTTATGAAAAGTATAATGTGTCTATTGATGAGGTTTTTTCCTATCAATCGTTAATAGAGAAGAACCTTCTAAAACTTAATGGGAAATACTTAATAATTCCAGAAGAAAAGTTTTATATTAGCAATTATATTATAGAGGAGTTTATATATGGAGAAGAGTAAATGTTTTGAAAAAGAATTAGGATATTTGAAAGATAATCATTTAAAAGACTGTGCTAGTAAGTTGATAGATAGCTTACCAGACTATTTTTTTGAAGTAGCAGCTTCATCTACTGGTAAATATCATCCTGAATATGCTTTAGGGGAAGGTGGCCTATTGCGTCATACGAAAGCAGCCGTTCGATTTGCTAATGAACTGCTACAAGACCCTTGCATCGGTGATAAATATACTGATTATGAAAAAGATTTAATGATAATTGCCTTAATGGTGCATGACGGGCTAAAACATGGGAAAGAAAAAGAAAAATATGTAAAATTTGATCATCCTCTAGCGATTGCGAACCATATATTAGAACAAGGGATCAAGATGGGATTTTCCAAAGAGGATATTGAATTTTTACAGAAGGCTGTGTCTTCCCATATGGGACCTTGGAATACGAATGCCTATAGTGATGTGGTTTTACCAGTGCCAAAAACAAAGTATGAAAATTTTGTACACATGTGTGATTACCTTGCCAGCCGCAAATGCTTTCTATTATCTTTTAATTCTAATAACGATGTTGTTGACTAAACATTTGTTCTAATGTATAATAAGAGCAGAAAGTATTTGGTGATAAGATGGGAAAACTTATTGTTATTGAGGGAACAGACTGTTCTGGGAAAGAAACACAAACAAAGTTATTAAAAGAAGCATTAGAAATAAGAGGGTATAAGGTCAAGCATTTTTCCTTTCCTATGTATGATACTCCAACTGGGAAAATTATTGGTGGTGCCTATCTTGGAAAAGAAGATATTGGTGCTTCCTATTTTGATGAGGGAAGTGCGCAAGTGGATCCTTATATTTCATGTTTATATTATGCAGCCGATCGCAAGTATAATTTTAGTAAAATTGAAAAATATTTAAATAGTGATTATTTTGTGATATTAGATCGATATACTTCTTCCAATATGGGACATCAAGGCGGAAAAATTAGTGATAAAGATGAAAGATTTCATATGTATCAATGGATTGATAAATTAGAATATTGGTTGCTAAAACTACCTAAGGCAGATCAAACCTTCTTTTTGCATATGCCATATGAATATTCTACTAAGTTAATAAAGTTACGTAATACTCTAGACGGAAATGAAAAAAGTATAGAGCACTTAAAAAATGCAGAAGAAGCGTATATAGAACTTTCAGAATTGTATAATTGGGATAGAATTGAATGTGTGGGAAATGGTAATTTAAAAAGTGTAGATATGATTCATCAAGAAATATTGAAAAGATTAAATATTCAATAAAAAACACAGCAAAATTTTGCTGTGTTTTTTCTTTATTGTAATTTCAACCGCACCACTTTATTTATATTTTAATTCTATA
>CAJUHO010000050.1 GCA_910586195.1 uncultured Bacilli bacterium | reverse complement strand
CAATCAAAAAGCGGTATATTCTTTTTGAGTATACCACTTTGTCAACAGCCTGAAAGTAATACTTATACTTTGGTATTACTTTTTTTATTGCTATAAACTATTTGTACTTCTTTCGTCGTTAACTTCCGATATTCTCCACTTCTTAAACCTGTCAAATCAAAAATCCCAACACGTTCTCTTTTTAATTTCAACACCTCGAATCCAACACACGCAAACATCTTTTTCACTTGATGATTATGTCCCTCGTGAATGGTAATTTCTACAATGGAAGTGTTGGTCTTCATATCTATCTTCTTCAATTTTACTCTAGTTGCTCTCACTTTTTTATTATCGATTATAACTCCCTTTTTTAATTGATTAATAGCATCCCCCTTTATAATCCCTCGGATTTTTGCAATATACACTTTATCAATTTGATATTGAGGATGCATTATGATATTGGCAAATTCACCATCATTAGTTAATAAAAGTACCCCTGTCGTATCATAATCTAGTCTTCCAATCGGATAGATTCGCATTTCTGTCTGAATCAAGTCCACTACTGTTTTTCGTCCTTTTTCATCACTAGCTGATGAAATAACACCACGTGGCTTATTTAAAAGATAATAAACTTTTCCCTGATTACTAATGGCAATATCATCTACCTCTATCTTATCTTTCCCATCTACTTTCACACCCAACTCTGAAATAACAATACCATTTACTTTTACCCTACCATCTTTTATTAATTGTTCTGCTTTTCTACGTGAGCAAATACCACTATTGGCAATCATCTTTTGTAATCGCTCCATATTATCAACTCCTATTATTATTTTACCTAATATTCTTCTAAATGAAAATTATTTTTTTACTTTTACAAAATTAGTCATCTCAGTAGTATTATCATGTATTACCTTCAAATTTTCTCTAAGCATTTCAATCTCTAATTGCTGCCTTTTATCTAATACAGGAAGTGTTTCTAATTTTACAGTCTGATTTTTTGTAACTGCTAAATACCAATCTTGCCCTACATATGCTTCACAATAATCATCAAAATTAGAAAAGGACATCTCCTTTATGCTACTATCATCTGCCATAAAAATTTTCATTGCATCTATTCTTCTAATTTCATCTTCAAAACCTTCTTTTTTATAAAGGACCCTCTCTCTTGCTTGCAAATAAGTTTTGGTCTCTTCGTTTTCTTGCAATTGAAAAGTATCTTTTCTACTTCCAATTAAATAAGCTTCTTCATATAAATCACAATAAGGAAATCCTAAAACAAAAGCATCATTTTCAAGAAGCGGATAAAGTGACATACTAAAATCTAGATCATTAGTCAACAGTACATAATCCAAGCAATCTCCTGCCATAGTAGATTTTTCTAGCAATTCTGAAGAAATTTTGGACAAAAATTCAGGACGATAAAATTGTCTTTGAATACCTTTTTGTCCCTGAAATGGTGTCATAATCACAAAGTTTCCTTTTCGAAATATTAAACTTCTAGCAACCAACTCACCATCCCCACTTTTGATTATTAATACATCAGCATCAGCTTCCGCTAAACATTTATAAAAAGCATTCCTACCTGGTGCTTTAGGACCTAAACAACTATTAATACTATTTAGTCCAATTAATAGGCGCATAGAATCAGCACTTAAGCCACTTTCATAGGTGTAATCTTGATACTGTCCACAAATAGGTGGGATTTTTCCTTCCCTCTTAAGTAACATTTGTTTATAAATTTCAATATAATCAAGAACATTTTTACTTACTAAAGGATTCCCATTACCATTTAAAATCTTCTGGATAATATCAAAACCAAGAGATGCTGTTGTTAATTCATCTACTTTATCATAAACAAGCGAAAGGCTAAGAATCTGATAAAAATGCTGTAAAATTTTATTCATACTTCCGTCAAAATATATATCATTATCTCTTATTTTCGCCATGACTACTTTGCTATTTTTTATGATAGACAAAAATGTGTTAGTATCAAACCCCTCTAAAATATTAACAAAAGGTAAAAGTTTTAATATCTCTTTATTTTCTTCACTATCGAGCAGCTCTTTATCTAATTTACCCTCATCTATTAAAGCTTCTATCTTTTCTTTATTTTCTCTATATTGTTTAGAATTTACAATTAATAAATGATTATAATGATAAGAAATATTTTCCCTCGTTATCTTATCTGGTGAAATTGTAATTTTATTTAAATCTGGAAGTATCGCTCTATAATAATGATTCACAATTATTTTTATAGTTTTTAAGTCATAATTTGTGTAAGCTTGCAAAGCTTCTTTATCTAGTTGTCCTGATAAAAACAGGGTATCTAATGATATAAATTCTTTATCAGTCAGCACCCTTCTTTTTTTAAAATACTTCATTTCTTTTAAATCGGAATGTACTTCTTTCAATTTTACTTCTATCTCTTCTTTTGAAAATCCTATTTTCTCATAATCCTGTTTTTTAAATAACTCTCTCATACTCTTTAGTTGAAGTCCTTTTATAACTTGCTGTTCTTTCTTTTGTGATAATGATAATTTTTCTTTTAAGTCTGAAAGCATTTGATGTTTTTCTTTTTGGAAGAAAATAGAACGTTGTCTATTTAAAATTTCGTTATAAAATGGTGTTGTTATCGCTTGCTCCAAATAGTGACTTTCTTGATACAAATGATAAAAACATGTCAATTGCTGCAAATACCACTCTCTTTTGTCATCGCAATTTATAGATGTCGTTATCCGCTTTGCCAATTGTTCTAAGACATAATCCCTTGGAAGATTTCCTATTTTAGAAAAAGCAGATAAGATCTCACTATGAATTTGATTATTAGAAAAAAAAGTAAGGTAATCCCTATTTCTCTCATAACGCAAAGCTACAAAAGCATCTATTAATTTATCTAATATTTTATAATATTTTTCTTGGAGATTAATATCTTTTTCTATATCATCCATATCTTTCTGTTCCATAAAACCATTATTTTCCAACATAATATCCCCCTCTTTTTACAGTCTATATATTCCTAGGTGCATATTATATCATACATACTATTGAATGTAAATTTTTAAAAATTTTATTTCTTTCATAATTAATACTAGCACTTTTTCTATCTATTCATAAAATACTATTAAAGGAGTGTATGTTATGTATCATAATAATTATGTTGCACCAGATAATACCAACTATATGTATGAAAATTCATCTTCTATGTACCCAACCGCACAAAGTGGCAATGATGATCGTTTTATCCTACCCTTTATAGTTGGCGGGGTGGCTGGTACTGCATTAGGATATGGTATTGCCAACAATAATCAAAATGGGCAAGTATTCTATCCATATCCACCATACTACTATCCACCCTATTATGGTGGAATGCAACCACAACCGTACCCTATTTACTATTCATAATATTAAATCTCAAAAAAAGATTTCTTATTGATTAAACCTCGTTTCTTGAACAAAATAGAAACGAGGTTTTTATATGAGTAAATTAGGATACAAAAATAAGAAATGGTATACAGATGTCATAGGATTCAATCTTCATAGAGAAAAACACTATCAACAACGATTAATGAGTAAAAATATTAAACAAAGTATGTCTAGAAAAGGAAATAGCATAGATGACTGACTATATAAATTACTACAATTATGATAGAATTAAGGAAAAAATAAAAGGATTGTCTCCTGTCAATTTCAGGTTACAACCCTCTAATTAGAAAGCATTCAACTTTCAAGGTTCGATTCTTTTTATATCTAAGCAAGTGGCAAACTAATGGCAACTGTAGTTCCCTTCCCTAGTGTTGAATAATATTTCATAGCACCCCCATGAAGTTCTACAATTTCTTTAGAAAGACTAACACCAAGACCTGTTCCCTTTTCTTTTGTTGTATAAAACATCTCATCTACCTTTTTTAAAGTATTAGAGTCCATTCCTATACCATTATCTCTGATAAAAATCACTACTTTTTCCTTTTCTTCTTCTATCTCAATCCATATCTTATTCTTACCCTCATTTTTTTTCGCTTCTATAGCATTTTTTAAAACATTTACAATTACTTGTTTCATTCGATTATAATCTAACATTACATATAGTTCTTCATCAGGAACCTCAATACAAGTAGCAATTTTATTTTTTCGAAATAACGGTTGCAAAGCATCTCCAATTTCTTCTAATAATAAATATAAATCCACTTCTTCTTTTTCAATTTTTACCTTTGTACAAGATAAGAAATCATCCATCAAAATAAGAGTCCTTCCAATTTCATCCTTCACAATCTTTGTATATCTTCTTACGGTTTCACCGTCATTATAATCCATCATATCTAAATATCCTTTACATACTGCAATAGGATTTTTTATTTCATGCGTAATTTTAAATAAAGAAGCACGAACTCGTTTTTCTTTTTCTAATTCATTTATGGTAGCATTTAAATCCATAATTTCTTCTCCTTTTTGCAAAAAATAAAGGATTAAATAAGAAATCATCGTAAATATCAAAAGAATAGCAAATACATAAATAGCATTATGAACAGGATTTACTGTTGGCTTAATAAAAATATTTACTTCTAATGAAATAACAAATGCTTTAATTAGTACAAAATAACTAATAATATATGGGGGCGTTAAATGCCTATGAATAATAAAGTTATAAACAATAAAATAAACAAAGTATTCTAAAAGCAATATTATATGAGAAATTCCCAACATATTATGACAATATATGACACAAATAAATGATAAGATAACAGCAGATAAATTATTTTTCTTTAAATAACAAATCAATAGTGGAATATTCAATAATACTAATGGAATAATGTAATCAAAATCAACTCCATATCGAATAATAAAATAAATAGATGAAAAAATTGCTAAATCAAAAAATATTGTTTTCTCTTCTAAGTCCATATTTCTAATATAAGCAATATAAACTAAATAAATTGCTAATGGAAATAATAAAAAAATAGTGTTTACAATAATAGTTTCTAAAATAATTGACATACTCATTCCTTCTTTCTGCCTTTATTATAGAAAATACAACTGTCGAAGTTTGTCGAAAAAAGAGAAAACATGACGAATTTTATCAAAATTTAAGAAAATATTAAAAATTTTTATTTTATCAAAACGATTAAGCCGTACTCAGCACAAGGCGAAACGAGCCATCACTACTGCCACTACCATTGGAGTAGCGATAATAGAAAACACCTGTAATACTATTATTATGATAGACGCCACTGCGCACAATCCACGGATATTGTGCTGTTACCATCGTTGTATAATCTCCCATCATATACTCCCAGGCTCCTCCACTCGTATCATAAATCCCATATATCGTTCCTGTTGTGGACGCCCCTGTTCCTGATAGAGAAACATCATAACTATATTGACATCCATGTTCTGGTATACTATTACTTGGACTTCCATAGCTACAACCTGTTATAAACTTATCTGATTTATTTTGATATATCTCTTTATTCGCTCCACTATAATTCCTATTTCCTAATTTTCCATACTTACTTTGTGAAAGATATGAGGCTAGTGCCCATTCACTATTCTTCATCGCATGGGAATCAAATTTTGTATTACTAAATCCATAGCGATTTCCACTTTTTGTGATATTTCTTCCTACTTCTGCAATTGTTGCTACTTGTATTCCTCTCCAACTCGTAACATTTGGCTTTATCATCACATCTAAGTTTGGGACATTTCCTCCTCCATATGTAGCAGAAGGATTTGAACTACTCGTTTCAAACTTTCCTACCCAGATTCCACTTAGCTCTTCATCTCCAAATGTAAACCCAT
>CAJUHO010000049.1 GCA_910586195.1 uncultured Bacilli bacterium | reverse complement strand
ATCTATAAGTAAGATAAGTATTTCAAAAAAACTCATAAAGTATTTAACTTTATGATTTTTCATTTAGAATGTTTTTAACTAATATTTTACAAAGTTTCAAATAAAAAAGGCGCTACTGAATAATTTAATCAGGTACACCTTACGAAAAAATATAAAATTTCAAAATTAGTCTTTTAAAATATTTTTTAATACTATTGTTTTTATTTTAGATACCTCTTCTAGTGTAGTGGCAATTCCTTCATTACCAATTCCAGAATGCTTCCAACCTCCAAATGGCATTTCTGCAGAACGATAGAAACTAGCGCCATTAATAATAGCACCACCTACTTCTAATTCTGTTGCTACCTTAAAAGCCGTTTTCATAGAACTTGTAATAATGTTTCCACAAAGACCATAGCTAGATTGATTAGCAATAGCAATAGCCTCATCTATATTATCAAAACCACAAATAGGAATTACTGGTCCAAAAATTTCCATGTCTTTCATAACATCCATATCTTTTGATACTTCTGTTAATACAGTAGGCTCAAAAAATGCTTTATTGCGGCGTCCACCATATGCTAAACGTGCACCCTGTTCCAAGGTCTTTCTAACCTGATCCTCTACACGAATTGCCGCCTCTTCATTAATAAGACAACCAATTTGTGTATCTTCTTCATTAGGCATTCCTACCTTAAGCGTATTAATTTTTTCAATGACACGTTTTGTAAACTCTTCTTTTATATTATTATGAATTAGAAATCTTTTACTAGCACAGCAAACCTGTCCAGTATTATAAAGTCTACCCCAAACAAGCTCCTCAACCGCTAAATCCAAGTCTCCATCTTTATCTAAAATAAAGGCATCATTTCCTCCTAGTTCTAACATAACATGAGATAAATTCTTACTGGCGGTTGCCATTGTTTGCATTCCAACCGCAGTAGATCCTGTCACACTAATTAAATGAACATCTTTATGTTGCGCTAAAGCTTGTCCCGTAATTTTTCCGTCTCCAGAAATGCAGTTAACAACTCCTGCAGGAATGCCTGCTTCTAATAAAAGTTCACAATAGCGATGTAAAGTTAGTGGATTATAAGAGGAAGGCTTTACAATAACACTATTTCCCATTACTAAAGCAGAAGGAACTTTTTGACCAAATAAATCACATGGAAAATTAAAGGGTATAATACATGCCACTACCCCTAGTGGCTCTCTTACTGTCATCTGAATAGTATTTTCTTGTCCTACTTCATTTCCAGCTGGAATCGTAATCCCATATAAGTGCTTTGCCTTTTCTACATATCCATAAACAAAAGTTCTGGTATTTCCAATTTCTGCTCTGGCTTCTATTATAGGTTTTCCAGTCTCATTTGATAATGTTCTAGCAAGTTCTTCACTTTTTTCTTCTACTAATTCCACAAATTTTTCTAAAATTCTTCCACGCTCATGCAAAGGGATTTTGGCCCATTTCTTTTGAGCTATTTTAGCAATCTTTACAACTCTGTCGACATCCTCTTTCGTTGCATTAGGGACGGTATCCAAAATTTCCCCTGTTGCCGGATTTTCTACTTCTATAACTTTCTTATTACTAGCATCCAATCTTTCCTTACCAACTATATTTTTCATTATATCCTCCCACTTTTATTCTTTACCAAATGCTGTAAATGATAACATCAATCCACCACAACTATTTGCACTATGTTCATGATATCCATATTCCCCGAATGTAAATACGGTAATAAATGGCACACCTTTTGACTCTTTTAATAATTGTCTATGTACTTCTGGCAGACGTTTTCCAATTCCTAGCTTTCTTCCACCACAATGAACTAATATATATGCACCAGGTTCTACAGATATTTTCTTTTTCAATGCTTTCATTGTATCCCCAGTTGAATCAATTAATTCATCTGTTGTTGCTTCCAACATAATTACTGCCGTTTTTTCTGCTAAACGATTTCCAATATTCATAGTATTATCAGAATTTCCAATCATAGGATGACGTACAACAGTTAAATTTCCCACTGGATCTTTAACTCCCAACGGTCTTTTAATAGATGCCACTAATAAATTTGTTCCACGTAATTCTCTTGGATCTTTTTTTATCCATTCTCCATATTTTACTAAAGCTTTTTCCCCATCTATTGTGCATAAAGTACGATCATTATCAACTTTTGTAATAATTCCACATTTTCTAGTTTCACGATAAGCTCCTGTATAGACTGTTTCGATATCACGATCCGTATAAAAGAAAGCAACTGCCACACCATTAGAGAACACCTTATCTTCACAAATAATTTTCCATTTTCCTTCTACTGTATCATCAGCAGCACTTCCGCCAAAACAAGGAACATCACCTATAACATCTTGAATTCCTAACAGATAATCTTCCTCTTCTTTAGGAGATGCTACCATATAAAAGTAAGAGGGTGCCCTAGTACTTCCTGCATTCTTAACAGCTTCAATAGCGACCTTTCGTCCAATATTTCTAGCATTCCTTCCACCCTCATGACAAGCTACACCAACTTCCATTTTAGTATCATCCATCATTAACATTCCACTAAATCCATTGGGTGAAGCAACAATGCCTTCAGGAACAATAATAGCACCACTACTTGTACAACCAATAATAGGAGCGTCGGTAACACTCTTTACACCTCTTACTACTTCCTTTACATCTGATAAAACAGAAGTGTAAAGAAAACCAATCTTCGGTTTTAATCCTTTCTTCGCAATCTTTGCTGTAAGAACACCAGAGGAAAAGCTATCTGCTTCCATACTATAACCAACATTTGACTTTAACATTATATCCACTCCTTTTTATTTACAAACCTTTTTATACAAGACCAAAATTTACATCTATATAAAAACTTGGTTAAGTTTTATTTTAGGAAAACTTATACATATTAGTAAGACCATACTATTTATGATATCTATCCTATTATGATATTTATTATATCATAAAATAAGATACGAGAAATACTTTTTTCAAAATTTCGACAAAATTCTTATTGTAATTTATCACTTGATAAACTATTTAAAGAAAAGTCTGCTCTTCTTCCTAATTTATAAGCATAATATCCAGCAGATGCAATCATAGCCGCATTATCTGTACAATACTTTAATGGTGGTATGGATACTTCTACTTGCAACTCATCAGCCATTTTATAAATCTCATTACGTAGACCTTGGCTAGCTGCTACGCCACCAGCTACAATTAATCGTTTAATTCCTGTATCCTGCAATGCTTTCTTTGTCTTCTCAACAATACTTTTTACTGCAACCTTTTGAAATGACGATGCCAAATCTGCTTCTCTTAAAGAATTTCCACGTTGAGTCTCATTATGTGAAAGATTAATCACAGCACTTTTTAATCCACTAAATGAAAAGTTATAACTATCATCCTTTAATGGAACTGGCAACTTATAAGTAGGAGAACCTTCCACTGCTAATTTGTCAATTTTAGGACCTCCAGGATACTCAAGACCAATCACACGTGCTACTTTATCGTAGCATTCGCCGATAGCGTCATCTAATGTTCCACCTAATTTTCGAAATTTAAAGTGATCCTGCATTTCAATTAGTTCTGTGTGACCTCCACTAACAACTAGTGCAAGTAGTGGAAATTGTAATGGTTTTACAAGACTATTAGCATAAATATGTCCTGCAATATGATGTATAGGAATTAGTGGTTTTTGATAAAGATACGCAAGTGTCTTTGCTGCTTCAAGTCCAATCAATAGGGAACCTATTAATCCTGGTCCATAAGTAATAGCAATGCCATCAATATCATCCATAGTCATTTTTGCCCTCTCTAAACACTCTTGTAAGACAAAAGTTATATTTTTCACGTGATGACGAGACGCAATTTCTGGAACTACACCACCGTAATCTTTATGTACATCAATTTGAGAGGAAATAACAGTAGCAATGTCAATACATCCGTTCTTTATAATTGCAGCACTAGTTTCATCACAACTACTTTCAATTCCTAAAATATAAATATCTTTCATACTGATTCACTCTTTTCATATAACTTTATTCTAACATAAAAAGCCCTTATTTTCTAGTGAAAGGACTTTTAAATTATCTTCTCCATCAATATTGCATCTACTCCCTGATAATACCCCTTGCGAACTGCTTTTTCCACAAAACCATATTTTTTATATAGGTGTATAGCAACATCATTGTTGTTTTTGACCTCTAGTGTTACATCTTTTTCCACAATTTCTGTGAATTTCTTTAAAAGCTTTTCGCCTATTTTACATCCTCTTTTATCTTCTCGAACTTCAAATTGATTAATCTCTGCCCGTTCGTATATATCACTATAATAAATATAAGCGAGAACTTCCTCTTCTTTATATAACAAATATTTCCCAAAAGGATTATGAAAAAGCTCCTCTTTTACAGTTTCTACGCTTAAAAAGCCTCTTGGCAAATCATCAATATTATCTTTTGTAATTTTTAAAAACATTTACTGTCTGCTTTCTTCAGCCTCTGTTAATTTTAAATAGCTAGGATTTATAAAATGTGGGTTTATCGCCTCTTTCTCTTTAAAGAAGTTCACAATTTTTACAATGTCTGGTTTATATTGTTCTTTTGACCCGTGCACCATGATATCATCATTTGTTATCACTATATAATCATTAATATCTTCCAATTTTTGTAAGACTTTTTCAAGTTTTACATGTTGTGGTAATAAAATTGGTCGATAATTATCATCATAAATAGCTGTATAAATATATCCACGCCTTGCATCAATCATAGGAACATAATACTTATGATTGTGAGTAGATATAGCCATTGCTTCTAACGATGTAATAGTTGTTATTGGAATATTTAAACTCCATGCATATACCTTTACAATTGTAATTCCAATTCGGATTCCTGTAAAAGATCCTGGCCCATTCACTACAATAATTTTATCAATTTGCTTTGGTAACACTTTACTAATTTCAAATAATTTAATAATTTCTGGTAATGCCTCTTTAGATAAATCTTGTGCATAATATTTTTGACACTCTACTAATAGCCTTCCATTTTCCACAATTCCTGCATACAAAAAACTAGAGGATGTATCTATATATAAAACTTTCATAGAACAGCCTCACATAGGTCCTCATATCTTTTTCCATGTGGTGTAATTATAAAAACTCTTTTTTCTTCGTCTATTACTTTAATTTTTATATCCAAACGTTTATCTGGCAAATAATCCATAATAGTATCTGCCCATTCAATAATCGTAATACCACCCTTAGTAAAATATTCTTCTATTCCGAGCTCTCCCACTTTTCCATCTAGTCTATACACATCCATGTGATATAAAGGCATTTCTCCTGTTGTATATTCTTTAATAATATTAAATGTAGGAGATGTCACATCCTCGTCTATTTCTAGGGCATGTGCAAAGCCTTTTGTAAATACTGTCTTGCCACTGCCTAAATCTCCCTCTAAACAAATAACCATATTTTTAAACTTTTCTGATTCTATATTTTGTGCAAGTTCTATTGTTTCCTCTTCAGAATAAGTTGTAACTTTATAATCCATATTTTCACCTCTCGTAGTCTTTCCATAAAATATTATAACAAAGTCTTATTTTGAATATCAAGAGTTATCGTACGATTTAACAAGCCAAGTGTTAAATTTTCCATTAATAAGATTAAATTTTTTAGAAAAACTATAACTCTCTTCTTCTCTTTTCATAGTTTTCCACAAAATATGTTATTTATTAAAAAATATCTTTTCATATCTTTATTTAGTTACATTATTTTATTAAACACAGTATTACCTATAATTCTTTTTATTATAAGTAATAGATATAGTAAATAATATTAAGAATTTTAATTCACAAAAAACGCTGATATAAAAGATATCAACGTTATAAACAAAAAAAAATCTTGGCAACGTCCTATTTTCGCGATAAAACTATCGTCGGCGCTGAAGGGCTTAACTTCTGTGTTCGGGATGGGAACAGGTGTACCCCCTTCGCTATCGTCACCAAGAAAATATATAGAGAAACAATTCTCCGAAAACCTAAGATATTGTGTTCATCAAATTAATTAAATAGGATTAAATCCTCGATCTATTAGTACTAGTCAGCTCAACATGTCACCATGCTTCCACCTCTAGCCTATCAACCTCGTAGTCTTCAAGGGATCTTACTATATACATATGGGAAAACTCATCTCAAAGGAGGCTTCCCGCTTAGATGCTTTCAGCGGTTATCCTTTCCATACATAGCTACTCTGCACTGCAACTGGCGTTACAACAGATACACCAGAGGTATGTCCATCCCGGTCCTCTCGTACTAAGGATAGCTCTCTTCAATTTTCCTACGCCCACAACGGATAGGGACCGAACTGTCTCACGACGTTCTGAACCCAGCTCGCGTGCCACTT
>CAJUHO010000048.1 GCA_910586195.1 uncultured Bacilli bacterium | reverse complement strand
GTAGTCGGAGGCTTTTCTTATGCTTTGTTTACAAGTAGTGCAGAAAGGAAGGGCTCTTTAAATATTGTAACAGGCCAACTAGCAGCGACAATAGAAAGTGAAAGCTTGGATAATAATCATAGTATAATAATCAAAAGTGGAGAAAGTAAAGAAATCGTAATTACTTTGAAGAATGGAAATGGGCGAGATGCAAAATTTAATTTTTGGTATGAAGTAGCAGAGGGAGTTAATGTGAGTTACGATAGTACAAAGGATGAACCCATGGGAGAAGAAGGAGAAGTAATAAGGAATAATGGAGTAAAAACGTATCGTTTGAAGATAGCAAACAATACAGATAAAGATGAAGTAATCACTTTTGGAAGTAATGGAGGACTATATAATAAGAAGTTAGTATTTCCTAGTGGTAAGAAAATAGTAGAAGGAATCATACCAATCGTAAATACAGAGGCTAACATGATAAAAGTAGTATGGAATGAATCTAGTAACACTTGGGTAAAGGCAGACAATAATAATTGGTATGATTATGATTTTGGAAAATGGGCAAATGCTGTAACTGTGACAAGTGCCAGTAGAAGTAAATATCAAAGTGCGACAAGTGGAACAGTAATTCCTATGAGCGATATCGAAACGATGTGGGTATATATTCCAAGATACTCCTACACAATAGGAAGTGAAGATGGAGTAAACTATTATGGAAAAAAGGGAGTATATTTAAGTAAGGTACCAACACAAGTGTTACCAGGGGAGATAGATGTTAAGTTTATAAAGAAAAGTGAGAAGGGTCTCGGAAGTGCGCAGTATAAAGTAGCAGAAAAGAGAGGTGGCTGGAGAACGCCAGATGGTTTTACATTTGGAACAGAAGAGATATCAGGAATCTGGATAGGAAAGTTTGAAACCAGTAGTTCAAATCCCTCTGCTACATGGGGAGGAGGAAATGTAACAACACTAGATGCCATGATAAAGCCGAATGCTGTAAACTGGAGAAATATAAATATATCCAATATAGTAGAGGTTGGAAGAAATATAACAAAGAGTGGAAATCGTTATGGATTTAATAGCAGTAAAATTAATTCCCATGCGATGAAAGATAGTGAGTGGGGGATAATGGTCTATCTTAGTCAAAGTAAATATGGAAAATTAGGAAATAGAAATTTTACCGGGGAAAATAAGGAGATATATCTTGCAGCAATGGACATATTTACTACAGGCTGCAGTGCGGGAATACCTTACGGGAAGACCCCAGAGGCAGGGTGCCCATATACTTATGAAAAGAACTTATTAGGAACAGGTGCCTCCACCACAGGAACAGTATATGGAATTTATGACACATTGGGAAATTGGGAGTATATGGCAACTAATTATGCACCAAATGGTAATAAATATTCAGGTGCTAGTACTACAGCAAATTCAGGTTATACAGGATTATTAGCTAATGGCACCATATATAATGGGAAAAATTGGCTCGAAGATAAATATTATGATTTTTATGAAAGTAATAATGCACTAACAGCCTGTAAAGGAGAAAGCTGTCTTTCATATGCTCTTCAGGAAACAGCAGGATGGTATGGAACACATTATGCTCTAGTTATGCTTAACTCAGATTATGAATGGCGATTACGTGGTTCTCTTGCAAGATCTTTTGGAACTAATTATGCTAGTGGAGCACCCTATACTTATTTAACATTTCGTTTGGCATTAAGTGCAAATTAACTAAAAATATTATTTTTGATAAATATGAACTTGTATAATTTTATTCCAAAAAACTCATAAAGTTGGATACTTTATGAGTTTTTTCGAAATACTTATTATACTTGTAAATTAAGTATATAATATGAGAAAAATATAATCAAGTAAGAAAAAGAAAAATTATAAGAGGATAAAGAAGAATAATGGAAGAAATGAAAATTAAATTGTCAATAAATTGTCAAAAAATAGAAGAAAAACAAAATAGGATAAAATTTGATAAAAATGAAAAATAGTCATTAAGATAGTCACCTGTAAAATATTTTATTGATATAGAAGAGAAATAATCTTAAAACTCATAAAGTATCCAACTTTATGATAGAAAGATAGGGTTACAATATGCTAAGAAAAATAAAATATCAATGGAAGATGTTAAAGAAGAATAATTATATTGTATTAATAGGAGTAGTAAGTCTGTTCTTAATAGTGGGAGGCTTTTCCTATGCCTTATTTACAAGTAATACAGAAAGAAAAGGTTCCCTAAATATCGTAACAGGAGAAATAGCAGCGACAATAGAAAGTGATGGTCTAGATAATAAACATAGTATGATAATCAAAAGTGGAGAGAGTCAAGAGATAGAAATTACTTTGAAGAATGAAAATGGACGAGACGCTAAGTTTAACTTTTGGTATGAAGTAGCAGATGGTGTCAATGTGAGTTATAACAGTACAAAAGACGAACCCATGGGAGAAGAAGGAGAAGTAATAAATAGTAATGGAGAAAAAACATATAGCCTGAAGATAGCAAATAATACAGATAAAGATGAAGTAATCACCTTTGGAAGTAATGGAGGCCTTTATAATAAGAAGTTAACATTTCCCAGTGGTAAGAAAATAGTGGAAGGAATCGTTCCAATAGTAGATACAGAAGCTAACATGATAAAAGTAGTATGGAATGAATCTAGTAGCACTTGGGTAAAGGCAGACAATAATAATTGGTATGATTATGACTTCGGAAAGTGGGCGAATGCTGTTACTGTGACATCTGCTACAAGAAGTAAATATCAAAGTGCGACAAGTGGAACAGCGATTCTTATGAGTGATATCGAAACAATGTGGGTGTATATCCCGAGATACTCCTATACAATAGGAAGTGAAGATGGAGATGCCTATTATGGAAAAAAAGGAGTTTATTTAAGTAAGGTACCAACACAAGTGTTACCAGGAGAGATAGATGTTAAGTTTATAAAGAAGAGTGAGAAAGAACTAGGAAATGCCCAATATAAAGTAGCAGAAAAAAGAAGTGGATGGAGAACGCCCGCCGCATTTACATTTGGAACAGAAGAGATATCAGGAATTTGGGTAGGAAAGTTTGAGACAAGCAGTTCAAGTCCTACCACTACAAATGGAGGGGGAAACGTCACCAACCTAGATGCGATGATAAAGCCGAATGTAGCAAGTTGGAGAGGAATACAGCTAGCAACAGTTGCAGAAGTAGGAAGAAATGTGACAAAGAGTGGAAATCGCTATGGATTTAGCACAGACAAATTAAACTCCCATGCGATGAAGAACAGCGAATGGGCACTAGCTTCATATCTTACACAAAGTAAATATGGAAAGTTAGGAAATAGGAATTATACAGGAGCGAATAAAGAGATATATCAGAATAAGTCAAGTGAATATATAACAGGCTGTAGTTATGGATCCCCAAGTAATGGAAATACGGATTATGGATGTCAGTATACATATGAAAAAAGTCCGAGTGGGACAGGAGCGTCCACGACAGGAACGATATATGGAATTTATGATATGTCAGGAGGAGCTTGGGAGTATATGATGGGAGACTATGCACCAGGAGGAGAAAGGCATTCAGGGACGAATACGATAGCTCATTCAGGATATACAGGACTACTACAGGATGGAACCAAGATAACAGGAAAGAGTTTTCTAGAAGATAAGTATTATGATTTTTATACAAGTAGTGATCCACTAACGGCATGTAAAGGAAAAGCATGTATTAGTCAAGCATTAAATGAGACAGCAGGCTGGTATGGAGATTATACATATATGGTAACAGCACAATATCCATGGTCCGCGCGCGGTGGCCACTATACGTATAGTTCGCTTGCAGGTGTTTTCTATTATAGCCACGACCACGGTCATAGCAGTAGTTCTGGATCGTTCCGCCTCGTGTTGAGTGCGACTTAACAGCCTTGTTAGAAAATTTAGAAGTTTTGAAAGATATAATAAAATTTTATACAAAATAAAAAATTCATAAAGCTGAATACTTTATGAGTTTTTTTAAATGCTTATCATGTTTATAGGTTAAGTATATAATGAAAGAGGTATATCAAAATAAATCGAGTCAACATGTAACAGAATGTAGTTATGGAAGTCCCAGTAGTAGAAATGCAGACTATTGCTGTCACTATACAATAGAAGGAACGGACTCTCAATAGCAGAAACAATCTATGTATGATGTGATTGGTAGTGTTTGACAATATTTTATGGATAATTACACACTAAATGGGAGTAAATATTCTGGACAGAATGCAGCATATAATTTAGGCTATACAGGACTGCTTGTAGCAGAAGGTACTTTTACGGACAAATTTTTTTAGAAAATAAAAATACTATGATTTTTATGAAAGTGATAATCACTTAGCATCCTGTAATGGGAATAGATGTACATCTTTACCTTGCGTGAAACTAAAGGATAGTATAAAGGATTATTCAGTAATATGAGACAATCAATCTAAATGGCTTGTACGTAATTGTTATTATGCTCATAATTCAATGGTTGAAATTTTTGCTTTTTATTATAGGTTTTATGATATAACTTACGATTATACATTTCGTTCTGTTTTAAGTAGAAGTTTTTACTTTATTTTCTCTGAGAGATTTTCATTTTTAAATTCTTTTTCATTTATTAATAACTCATGAATTTCTTCTTCTTTGGTATCTAGATAGACTTCCTCAATACGATCTACACGGCATTTTTCGGCTTTAATAATTGCTTCGACTTTTTCAATTGCTTCACTTAATTCATCATTGACAACCACGTAGTTATACTTTGTCACTTCATTAATCTCTTTATAAGCAGTATGGAATCTTTTCATAATCTTATCAGTATCATCAGTATTTCTTTTCCTTAAACGTTCTACTAATATTTTAAGGGATGGTGGCATAATGAAAATGAAAATCGCCTCAGGAATTAATTTTTTAATATTGGATGCACCTTCAATTTCGATTTCTAAAATAACATCAATACCAGCATCTAGTTTTTCTTTGATGAACTCTTTTGGAGTTCCATAGTAATTACCAACATAATTCGTATATTCTAGAAAATAACCCTCTACAATTTTTTGCTCAAATTCTTCTTTTGATACAAAATTATACGTTTCGCCAGGAATATCATTGTCCCTAATTTCTCTAGAGGTTGTAGAAATAGACAACCATCTATCTTTCGGATTGTTTTGTAAAAGTCCTGCAATAATACTTCCCTTTCCACCACCACTAGGGGAAGAGATAACGATAATTTGTCCTGTCTTTTTTTGTTTAATCATATTTTAGTCTCCTTTATGAAAATGGTTTTTATATTCACTTTTTATTAGTGCTATTTGCTCATCAAATGGAAGTGATAAAGCATAAATTTTTGTAGTTTCTAATTCAAATTCCAACATAGCATCTTTATTTTTTCTAATTTTACTAATAAGTGGAATATCGATTTTTTTCTTAACGCAATTTAAATAAACTTGTCCTTTATTACTAAAACCTAATATTCTAATATAAGAAATATTTTGCCAATTTTTTGCTTGCTCTTTTGTAAAATTGCATAGTATAGCATTTAACGTTCTTTGAATTTTATTATAGGTATAACGTTTTGATTTGATATTAGTAATGAAGCTTTCATAGTTAGAACTATTGAGGATTTCCCTTTTTAATTTTTTTTCAATACCTTCTTCCACTAAATGATATTTTTCTAAATGTTCTTCTGTTATAATTTTATATTTTAAAAGTTGAAAATACTGATTTTGAAAATGAAGAGAAGTTTGAAGATATGGATATACGAAATTGGGAACATACTCTTTTATATCCTTGTTTTTTTGTAAGGCATCTCTAATAGCGGAAGCACTACAGATAGAAGATAAATTTTTATCATGAAAGTTATTTTCTCTTTTTATTGTTTCTGCTTGGATATGATAATTATTTTTTAATATCGTTTTTAAATAGCTAACACCAAGTAAATCATTGGGAGTGGTAATTCTTTTTCCTGTAATATCAAAAAGTGCATTGGAAAGTGCTGTAGGATAGTTTTCCCCTAATTTGGAATAAACTTTCACTAATTTATCAAAATCTTTATTTTCGATTTGTGTTTTGGCAATTAGTGTTAAATCATCTATGCAATTGGATTCGCTACCAAAAATAACTTTTTCAACTCCTAATTTTTCTAAAATTGTAATAGCACCATAACTAAAAAAATCAGCGCTTTGTGTTGCAAAGGGAAAAGGCAGCTCTACAATCAAATCAACCCCAGCGGTTAAGGCAATTTCTGTTTTTTGCCATTTATTTATGATCGATACCTCTCCACGTTGAGTAAAATTCCCACTGAGAATTAGTACTAAAACGGCATCAGGATACGCTTCTTTAATTTTTTTGATATGGTATAAGTGTCCGTAATGAAAAGGATTATATTCTGCAATGATTCCAATACTTTGCATAATCTACCTCCTTTTAATAGATGTATTCTATCATGTTTTTTTTCACATGTCTACTTTCTATTTATTGGTTCATATTAACCTCAATGCACTAGTGGACGGTATGAAAAAATAACAAGGTTATTTGGAAAATGGTTCATCCTATGGGGATGTTAATAATAAAAGTTTAAGGTATTAAAATATATAAAAATTCATAAAGCAAATTACTTTATGAGTTTTTTCGAAATACTTATCCTACTTATAGATTGAGTATATAATATGAAAAAAATATAATCAAGTAAGAAAAAAGAAAAATATGGAAAAATAAAGAGAAAGGAAAGGAGGTAAAAAGATTAAATAGTCAAAAAATTGTCACAAGAAAGAAGTAAAAACAAAATATGACAAAGTATGATTAAAAATAAAATTAGTCATAAGGCTAGTCAAAGATAAAGGAAAGATTGATATAAAACGAAAATAACCTAAAAAGTCATAAAGTAATTTGCTTTATGATAAAAGAGAGGTTAGAGGATGTTAGGAAGAATAAAGTATCAATGGAAGAGATTAAAGAAAAATAATTATATAGTAATAATAGGAATTATCAGTTTGTTTTTGATAGTGGGAGGCTTTTCTTATGCGTTATTTACAAGTAATGCAGAAAGAAGAGGGACTTTAAATATCGTAACAGGAGAAATAGCAGCGACAATAGAAAGTGATGGTCTAGATAA
>CAJUHO010000047.1 GCA_910586195.1 uncultured Bacilli bacterium | reverse complement strand
ATTCAAGCCTACTTTGAAACCGAAGAAGGACAAAGAGAGTTTGCGACGTGGCAAGCCGAAAGGCAACAACGACAACTGAATAAAAAATTGAATAAAGAAAAAGAATCCCGTTAGATTATATAGGGATAACCGTTGAAAAAGACGGATAAGGAAAACCGCCATAGCGTGCGGTATATAAATTGAATTTTACCTATTAGGGAGACGCCGAATAGAATATGTATAGAACGGCAAAACAGCGGTTGCGTTAATTCGCAACCGCTGTTTTTATTTGAAATGAAGCCATAAAACTATTGTAAAGTTTGTCGAATTATGTTATAATTAAAATAGTAATAAATTTTACTAATTCACCGCAAAAAATTTTATAAAACTAAGGAGCAAATATTATGAAAATTTTAATCTCGGATCTCAAAACTATTGTTTCAGAAATTATTTTCAAAACAGGTATTCCAGCTGAAGATGGCAAAAAAATAGTTAATCACATAATGTATGCTGAAGTTATGGGTAAAAATACTCATGGAATTTATAGATTGCCCTACATCGTCAATAAACTTAAAAATATTAATTATACACAAGTAGAAATCATTCCAATCAATAACTCGTTCATTAAAGTTGACGGGAAAGGTCAATATGCATTAGCTGTTTGCGAACATGTTGTTGACGCTGCTATAAAGCACGCATTAACCAATCCAATCTCTTTTGTGTGCGGAACAAATTATCTTGGAAATACCGGCGTGATGGGATATTATTCGCGTAAGCTTGCTGAAGAAAATTTAATATCAATAATATTTTGCAATTCAGAATATGCCATTGCTCCAACAGGTGGTTGCGAAGCTATTCTGGGAACAAATCCTATCGCCTTTGGCTTCCCCAATGAAGAGTATCCTATTATTGTTGATTTTGCAACGGCGGCAAAAACTTATGGTGAACTAATGATAATGGCAAAAACACATAAAGAAGTCGAATACGGCGTTGTCCTAGATTCTGAAGGTAAGCCCTCTCACGATCCATATGATGCTGAAAACGGCTGTCAATTACCAATGGCGGGGGCAAAAGGCTATGGATTAAGCTTGGCAATAGAAATCCTCGCGGGGCTTTTTGTTGGAGGTAAAGCTGGTAAAGAAGCAGTTATGGGCTCTGATGGATTTACGGTAATAGCATTCAAGCCAGACCAATTTATAAGTGTTGAATTATATAAATCAAGATTAATGTCTTTAGTGTCAGAAATCAAAAATTCTAAATTGGCGCAAGGTTATTCGCAAATTATGATCCCTGGCGAAAAGTCAATGAAGAATTATTTTTCTAATTTAGAAAGCGGATATGTTCATGTTGAAGATGAGATTTTTGATGCTTTAAATGAATTGAGGTAAACTTATGCGTGGACAAATTGTTCTCACTCGTAGTGGATATATTGAAAATATTTATGATTACTCATATGTCATTACGCAAGACAATAACATTATCGATAGTTTTGGAGATATTCATCAGATAGTTTCTTTAAGATCGGCAGCTAAACCGTTTTTACCCGTACCATTTTTTGAGTCTAATAGCATAGAAAAATTCCAATTAGACTCAAAAATTATTTCATTAATGGTAAGTTCACATAATGGTGAAAAACCTCACAGAGATATTATAAAAAAATACTTATACGAGAATGATTTAACTGAACAAGATTTACATTGTGGAACTCATATACCCTATTATGAATTCTTGTATAATGATTTTTTTCAAGAAAATGATCCTTACAAAAGACAACTTTTTCATAATTGCTCGGGAAAGCATCTTTTCATTTTGTTAATGTGTCGATTGCGCGGTTATGATTTGAAAGACTATTTTATGTCCAACCACCCCGTATTCAATGAAATAATAAGAGAATTAAGAAGCAATCTGCAATTTGACAGTAATAAAGAGTTTTATACTGGAATTGACGGATGCGGTGTTCCTTGCTTTTTTGTTTCATTGCTATCCGCTGCTTTATCTTATCAAAAATTTGGTTACGATCAAAAATTTGAGCTCATAAAGAATGCAATACTACAAGAACCATTTTACATTGCCGGTACTTATAGAATCGAAAGTGAATTAATCAAGGAATTGCACATTATTGTCAAGACCGGTTCGGAAGGCTTGGTGTGCGTGTCCATACCTGAGCATAGAATGGGAATTGCATTAAAAATAGAATCTGGTAATGACGAAGCAGCAGAAGTCGCGATTGCCGCCCTTCTCTCTAAATTAAACTGTTTCACTAACGATGAGAAAAAGATTCTCCAAAAAAGGATGACAGAAAAAATATATTCATCAACTAAAATTTATACAGGTGAGTACACTTATGTTGAATAATTTATTTCGAAAAAAAGAACCGATAATACGGCAATCTGAAATAGATTATATTATTAATTTTTTTAGAACTAATCGTAGGAAAAAATCAGTTTATACTATAATTGCTGAGGGCGGTATTGGCAAAAGTTTTCTTTGTAACAGCTTGATTTCATCCAAAAGCGATTTGGAATTTTTTCCTGTCATAGATTTTAAGTCCTCAAAATTTTTCTCTATCCTATCAATTATTGAGCATTTGATAGAATCAAGCAACAATTACATAAACACAAAGAAAAAATTAACATCATATTATTCATCATTAGGCCTTGCTCGCGTCAAATTGCAAAATGATGTTCTTAATGCTTTTTTCAACGACTTACAACTCTTGACTGTACAAAAACAATTCATATTTGTATTCGATACAATTGAGAATTTGAAATCTGATGAGAACGTCTCTAGAATTTTAGATTTTATAAATCGTTTACCTAATAATGTAGGCATAATTTTATCAGGCAGAGAATGTGAATTTGCTCATAAAAAGATTGAAGAATGTGTATCAGAAGAGTTACAACTTCATGATTTTTCATTCCCTGATTTGAAAAAATATGTCAACTATAGAACAGCTAAAGAAAAAATTAAAATCAAAATTAGTGAAAACACCCTAGTGCAAATCTACAATATTTCTTCTCAAGGCAAACCATTGTTATGCGCCTTTATTCTGGACATGTTCCGTGAAAACAAAAAATTATCTTCAAGACTAGAAAATAGTTGCATTACAAACGAAAGCAGAAATATTTTCATCGAAGAATTAATATCTGCATTATTAGATCTTCCTGCTGATGAACTAATTACAATTAAAGCTCTTGTTGCGTTCTATAAAAAAATAAATCCTGAGATGCTGACAAAGCTTTTTTGTTGGGATATTGCAAAATCAAAAAAAATATTAAATCAACTGGAAAGATTTTCTTTTATAAAGAAAGATTATAATTCAAATTATATTATTCATGAGGAGATTTTAAAACTATTAATACGCAATCCAAATATGAATTTCTTGCCCAAATATGATGAATCACTTCAAACAATTATCTCTTATTACGATAATGTGTTTAATGATGATGAAAGAAATAAGTGGGCGCTTATTGATAAAATAGGCTATCTATTTGCTTCGTCTTTAATCTATCAAAATCTTATCGAATTCGATAAAATTTTTAAAATTTGTTTAGATAACTATGATTATGCCGCCTGTGATTCGCTAATATCATGTTTTGACGGTTCGATTATAGATACAGACATTATTCAGAGATATACGCGGCTTTTGCGCGCCGATATGAGCTTACAATATTATAAGCCACTAGAAGCGTTTGAAATATACGATGATTTAATTAAGTCAGCAACAGACAATGAATATATTAACTTTATTGCACATCGAGCTAAAGAAGGTAAGGCCGCTTGTTATATAAATCCAAGTACCGCAATTCGTGAGGATTGTGCTATTGAGTCAATTGAATTCGATCAATTGATAAATTCAATTGACTCATTGACAAGTAAGAATGCCATTATATATATTGATGCAATTAATGAATTAGAAGAAACCTTACAGTATTATAAAGCCAAAAATGTAACTCATCGCCTTTCACAAGCTTATTTTTTAATTGCTAAATGTTATCAAACTATTGGCAATCATAATAAGGCATATTACTATTATGATGAAGCCATAAAATTATCGGACAACAAATTTTTTAAAGCACAAATTTTAGAAGAAAAAAGCAATCTTTATCGTTTACAACAAGATTTGCCCCGCTCATTAACGACTTTAGAGCAAAGCATAGATTTAACACAAGAGAAAACTGCTAACTATTATTACAATTACGCTAACATTTGCCGGGATAAAGGAGATCCTCAAGTGGCTAGAACAAATTACGATAAAGCACTAACAATGTTTCTCGAAATAAGTGATATTTTTAAATACAGCGAAGTTTGTGGAGATTGGTCGTGGCTTGAATATTTACAGGATAATGAGCCTGACTCCAAAAAATATTTAGAAGAATATCGTAAAATCTGCTTCGACGAGAAATATAAATTCGCTGTTTCTTATAGTGAATATTACCATATGCTTTATCATTTGCAATTTGAAGCAAATGATTACTCTGATGCTTACTCAAATTTAGACAAAGCTATATTATATGCTGTTATTTATCAAAATATTTACATATTGTTAGATTGTTTAAATCACAAAGTCAGTCAATTTTATGAATCACAAGACGCTAATAAACAAGATAAGATTTATCTAGTTATTAAAAATATGCTCGCCTTTGAAGAAAAAGGTTGTGGATACAAAGCATTTGTAGGACGAGCTATGATTACTTATGGAAAAACATATTTAGATAAAGATGACCAAAAGGAGGCATTAAATTGGTTGGTTGATGGATTCGAGCGAGTTGCAAAATACGGCGACTCTGGTACAAATGTAGAAGTATTTAATGACTTATTTGAAAAATATAAGCTACTATTAAGTTCTGTACTACGTAAGGCGGCTAACATAATTGATGAGTGGATAGCATCACAAAACGATTTGCTAGTTAAAGCTGCTCAAGAATTAAAACTCATAATAAACAAATAAGGAGATACAAATGTACGATTTTGAGATTAAAGCTAATTTGTTAAATCATTCAGTTGGTTTTACTGACATGGCTGTTTCTAAATTAAATAAAGACATGGTTAATTCCTTAATTAATGATGAAAATCATCATGGTAACAAATGGGTTTTTATTTCAACAGCAAACGGAATTCGAATAAGAATGAATTATGCTTTGAACTCCGACTTTGTAATAGATTTTGATGCTAATTTGGCATACCTCACATTAAAAAAAGATTCTAAGATCATTTTACATAATATAAAAATAGAACAACCACTAGTGCATGCTCCAGAACAATTGTTTTTAGGACTATATGAATACTGTTCTGTTAAATGTAGATTTTGTCCTTTGGCTTACTCTAACGAACAAAAACATTATTCCCTTGACTCAATCTATCTTGATATAGAGAATAATATTAATGCAAATATAAAAAGTGTAGGGTTGACTACCTCTATTCCGCCCAATTTGTCTTTGGAGGATTTGGGGGACGAGTTATGCTTTGTAATTTCAAAAATTAAGCGTAAATTACCTAATATTCCCATAGGGGTGTCAACAAAATGTCCGTCCCAAAGAACATTAAAAAATCTACTGAATGCTGGTGCTGAAGAAATTAGATTAAATATGGAACTTTTCGATGAGCAATTGGCATCCTTAATCATGCCAAAGAAAAATATTAAAGAAATTCAGCAATCATTAATAGATTCTGTAGAAATATTTGGATATGGGAAAGTTAGTTGTAATTTTATCGTTGGAATTGGAGAATCGGATGAAAGTGTGATTCAAGGAATAGAATGGTGTTGCAAAAGAGGTATTGTACCAACTTTATATCCGTATGATGCAATAGAGTTCGATACGATGTCAAATAAATTTTCTATTTGCAATAAATTTCAATCTCCTGAGCCTGCGAGACTGATTAATTTAGCTAAAGAACATTACAAACTATTAAAAAAATACAATATGTTAAGCATATCTTTGAAAACCATGTGTCCAGCATGTGCTGCAAGCCATATTTATCCACCGACTGATATGAAAGGGATAAAAATATAAATGAAAAAAACATACTTCGTATATATTCTATTAATCGTATTGGGAATATTAGGGCTTATATTTTGGGAAACTGATTTCATCTTTCCATCTAGTAGCGGAATAATGGTCAACATCTATGTTGGCATTTTACAAACAGGTGTTCTTGGTTTCATCTTTGATTCGATAAGTATAGGCAACAAAAAGAGAGAGATTAAATTTAATCGTGAAAAATTTTTGATGCCGATTATTGACAAAATAAATTTATTCCAAAATTCATTAGAAAAAGACTATTCTACTATTTTATCGATAATCACAGAAAAAACTACAAAAAATATGCAGAAGTGGGAATCAATTGGTGAGTCCTACGATAAATTATTTATCCTTATAGAAAGTTTTACGGAAAATGAACTTAAAATGATAATTCCGTTTTGGAAAAAACAGAGTGAAATATTAAAAGAAATTATTGCGCTCTCGCATAAAATCACGGGAGAAGAAAGTGCTAAGATGCTTTTTGAATTAAATAGTATATTCACGATTTCAGAAATTGCGATTCTTGAAAAATACGAAACCGCAATTAAAGAATACCTAGATAATCTAACTCCCCTTAACAAAGAAAAACTTAAAAATAGTTTTTCGAAAATGAACGCTTTATCTGAGGCTATTCTTGTATTGAAATAATATAGTTTTTCATTAATTTATAAATTAAACCTAACAATAAATATGAATCCTTTAACAATTACAGTACAGGTGTTCGGATAATTAACATTAGGGTCACCAGACGAGGGGTATACGAACACCCCGAGAGAGAAACCGAATTTTCGGTTTCTTTTTCTTTTACGCTGTTTTCACCCTCGCTTTCGTTGCCGTCGGGGTAATCGGGGAAAATCAAGTTCAATAATAGCTCCTCTTTCTGCCCGCCTTTTAGGTGGAATAACACTTTCATTTTATCGTCATACAGCACTATGCGGTAAATAAAAATATTGATTAGTTCCTTACGGTGCTTTGTCTTTGTATAGTCCAGCGTGCGAAAACGTAACAACCATTTGCGAATGTCCGAATAGCTGTATTTCATTTGCATTGCCTTTTCCATTGCGACAGTGTCCGCAAGCTCTTTGTTTTCGTTCTCTAACCGCTCCACTTGTGACAGTATAATGTCGGTTGCCTTGCCGTGCATTAACGCTTGCATAAGGTTGTCAATAGCTTTCTTGTTGTCCTCGATAATGTTTTCAAGCCGCTTTATTTCGCTGTCGTTCCGTGCCGCTTGAATAAGCGTGTAGGTTTCGGCGGCGACCATATCTATA
>CAJUHO010000046.1 GCA_910586195.1 uncultured Bacilli bacterium | reverse complement strand
GACAATCCAAAATATGGCGGCAGATAAAGTGTTTAATCCTACCAATTTAGGAAGTGAAGGGGGAGTATCAGGAAATTATATAACAGGAACGAATCCCAATAATTATGTATGGTATTCAGGAAAGATGTGGAGGGTAGTAAGTAGAGATACTTCTGATAATTCTATGAAATTAATAACTGAAAATCCAATGGTTAATATTGCCTACCATAAGGGAAACGGTGATGCAAACTCTAATGGTGTATATACTGGATACTCAGATTTTAATACAAGTTATGCGAAGGCCTGGCTAAATGATACAAGTAGTGATGGCTTTTTAGGTAACTTAAGGAATTATTCTAGTTTTATAAAAACTGATAGTAAATGGTCAGCAGGAACCACAGTAACGGCCGCTGTAGGACTATTAACAGCGGATGAGGCAAAAAAGTGTATTGGATGGGTATATAAGAAGAGTAAGAGTTGGTTATTGACAACATCTCGCAATAAAGTACATTATATTTCTGCAGAAGGGGTAGTGACTGATGTATACGACTCATCACCTAATTCAAGTAACAAAGAAGCACTTTTACCAGTAATTAACTTACAATCATCCATTTCGATTGTGGGTGGAAATGGAACGAGGACGAATCCTTACCGTTTAGCAGGTGATAATGATACACCAGCATCGGGGACAAGACTTAATACTAGATATAGCGGAGAATATGTAAAATTTGGTTCAAGTGCTAATGCAAATAATAACTTATATCGAATTGTTAGTACAAATGAAGGTAGTGCAAAAATTGCTTCTGCTTATCTATTAAAGGAACATTCTGGAAGCGAGATAAAGAAAAATTTTTCTAGCAATTCTTATAGTTTTACAACTAGTGATACTTCCTCTTTAGCATATTGGTTAAATAATGATTTCTTAGATTCTTATTTTTCATCTTCAGAACAAACTATGATAAATAATGGTGTTTGGTACTTAGGAAATGTAAATGGAGGTGGAGTCCTTGGGCGTACCAATTCAATTGAACAAGAACATTATCGTCTTGCAAAGTATACAACGGCTACTGGAAATACAGTGGTTAGTAATACAACTACAGAAAAAGTGGGATTACTTCGTTATGGAGAATTGTTAGCTTCTACATTATATATGCGTGATTATACTACTGGTCAAGGTAGTAGTAGCGTGAGTAACTATTGGGGGTTAACAACGGGAAGTTTATTTACTAATTATGGCATCGAAATGCATGTAATCGGGTCTGGTCTTTCCGTTATAAGCATAACCCATTATATTCGTCCAGCAATGTTTTTAAAATCTACGGTCAAGATTACGGGTGGTAACGGTACTATTAATAATCCATTTACGATTTCAAATTAAAATGATTCATTTATATTTCTACATGAAGTATAAAGTTTTAACTAATAATGAAATTTATTTCAACCATCGATATGATGGTCTTTTTTATTTAGGCTTTCAATATACTTTAATGAGGCGATAAAATGAAAAGAGGAATGGATAAGCTTTTGTTTATAGCGGTTATTGTACTATCCATATTTGGACTTGTTATGATATATTCTGCATCTAGTATTTGGGCAGATTATAAGTTTCATGATAGTTTTCATTATTTTAAGTATCAGGCTATTTTTTTAGCAGTTGGTGTGTTTGTAATGATATCCATTTCTAAAATTCATTATTCTATTTATAAAGAAAAAGCGAATGCTATACTTCTTATTTGCTTTATTTTGCTTGTTTTAGTCTTGATTCCTGGCATTGGTAGTATTCGAAATGGAAGCCGTTCTTGGTTTGGAATCGGATCTTTAGGGATTCAACCTAGTGAGTTTGCAAAACTTGGTTTGATTATTTTTACTAGTAAATATTTAGAAAAAAGTAATAAATTTTTGAAAAGCTTAAAAGATGGTGTTTTTCCTATTTTAGGTATTACTTTATTTTTCTTTGGTCTTATTATGTTACAGCCAGATCTTGGAACAGGTGTAATCTTGGTTGTTTCTATCGTATCCTTGCTTTTTATTTCTGGAGTTAATATGAAATTCTTTTTTGGATGTGGTGTAATTGGCGTAATTGGTGTAGTAATACTAATTATTATTGCGCCCTATCGAATGGATCGTATTACATCTTTTGTTGATCCTTGGAGTGATGCTTTAGGAACTGGTTTTCAAATTATTCAGTCACTTTATGCTATAGGTCCAGGTGGCCTGCTCGGTAATGGATACCTAAATTCTATTCAAAAGCATTTCTATCTTCCTGAACCGCAGACTGACTTTATATTTTCTATTATTTCTGAGGAGTTTGGTGTAATGGGAGTTATTATTGTTTGTAGTCTTTTTATTTTAATTTTATATCGTGGCATAAAAATTGCCTTATCTGCTGAAGAGGCTTTTCCTAAGTACTTGGCTTTTGGGATGGTTTTTCAAATTACTTTTCAAGCTTTAATGAATTTAATGGTAGTAGTTGGATTGATTCCAGTTACTGGTGTTACTTTACCATTTCTTAGTTATGGAGGAAGTAGTTTATTAATTAGTATGGTTAGTATGGGAATTTTACTAAATATTTCTAGAAAAGATGGAGCAAGAGCGAGAAAAATTATTTAAAATAATGGCCTCTTTCTATTTCTTACTAGTAAAATAAGAAAAATCTGCTATAATAATGATAGAGATTAATTATATAGCGGGGCGATTAGAATGATTCGAAAATTTTTAAATGATTTTGAAGAAATTACCAATTATTATGAGTTTTTGGTAGAGAGAACAAAGGACTTAGAGTATGTAGGAATTACTAATGAGTGGTTATTAGATAACTATTATTTATTGGTGGAACACAAAAATAGAATTATACGTGAGAAAAAAATTATAAACTCTAAGTTATCTAAAGGTTCTAATATTGAAAGTGCCTTAAAGAAAATCGTTATTCGAAATCAGTATAATTTAGATTTAAAAAAAATTGCCTCTCAATTAAATTTATATCAAAAGGAGAATAAGTATCATTTTTGTTATGCAGAAATTGATTTGATTCCAACTTTACTTTTATTTATTTATACGGCAAAGCTTCGAGAAGTTTGTAGAAATGAGTATCAACGCTTTATTCATAAAGATGAGGTAAGGGAAGTTGTAAAAAAGATAGAGAATAAAGAAATTACTTTACAGGACTTTATGAATCAAGGCTTTAATATTATTCAGAATGAGGATTATATATTTGAACTTAATTATCAATTACGTGAACTTGGAACTCAGGTGAATTCCGCATTTAAAGAGTTAAATGAAGTATTAGAAGACGCCCATATTAGTTTGAAAGATGTTTTAAATAATGAGTATCAAAGACAAATTGAACATAATATTTTAATTTCCAATATTTTTAATAATTTGAAAAAGTTTTCGGAATATACGAATGAAAAATTATTTGAATTAATTAGCTATACTGAAAAAAAATTAGTGAAAGATTCCGTTTATAATCAAATGACCGATGATAGTAAAATGCTTTATCGTCAAGCAATTGTTAAAAATTCTAAAAGAAAACGAATCACAGAGTTTGAATACGTTGATAAATTTTACAAGGAACATGAAACAGATCATATTGGTTTTTTCTTATTTCCTAAAGTAAAAAGTCGCTTACGCTTTTTTATTTATCTATTGTGTATTATTCTTCTTTCTAGTGTGAGTTCTTATTTTGGTGCCCTTTACTTTATTGATAATAAATATCTTGGCTTTTTAATACTGATTATTCCAATTAGTCAGTTGTGGATTCAAATTATAAATCATATCTTAACAAGCAATATTCCACCTAAGTCTCTTCCTAAATTAGACTTTTCTAAGGGAATACCAAAAGAAGCTGCTACTATGGTTGTAATTCCTACCATCCTAAGAGATAAAGAAAAAATAAAAAAATTGTTTGATACTTTAGAAACTTATTATTTAGTAAATAAAACAAAAAATTTGTACTTTACTTTATTAGGTGATGTAATACAACATGACAGTGCCGTTTATGAAAAAGATGCAGAAATTTGTAAATATGGAGTATCTTATGCTAAGAAGTTAAATCAAAAATATAGGCAGGATATATTTCATTTTATTTATAGAAAGCGTTTTTATAATGAAAGTGAAAAGTGTTACTTGGGATACGAAAGAAAACGCGGTGCTTTATTACAATTTAACAAACTTCTTCTTAAGAAAATGACTAAAAGAGAACAAGATAGAAATTTTCAAGTTCATACTTTTCATGATTTTAATGAAAAAATTCAATATGTTATTACATTAGATATAGATACTAATTTGGTTTTAAATACGGCCTTAAATTTGGTGGGAGCTATGGCTCATCCATTAAACAAGCCTATATTAAATAAGGAAAAAACAAAAGTAATTTCTGGTTATGCCATTATGCAGCCACGGGTAAGCGTTGATATAGAGTCAACCAATCAGTCTCTATATTCACAAGTTTTTGCAAATATTGGTGGTTTTGACTCTTATACAGCCATGGTCCCTAATGTTTATTTTGACACCTTTTCAGAAGGTAACTTTATTGGAAAAGGAATTTATGATTTAGAAGTATTTGATGAAGTATTATCTGGTGCTTGTCCAGAAAATCTAGTGTTATCACATGACTTGTTAGAGGGGAATTATCTACGTTGTGCTTATGTTTCTGATGTTGAATTAATTGATGGTTTTCCACCTAAGTTTTTAACAGATACTAGCAGACAATATCGTTGGGCCAGAGGAGATGTACAGATTGCTAGTTGGTTATTTCCTCGTGTTAAAAATAAAAATGGTGTGAAAACAAAAAATCCATTTAATATGTTAGAAAAATTTAAAATTCTAGATAATATTAGTAGGATGTTTTTACAACCAATGTTACTTCTTATTTTGCTACTTGCTATTTTTGTTGGAAAAGTACATCCAGTATTTTGGGTAGTCTTTGTATTACTAGAAATTGTTTTGCCTATTATCTTTTACCTAAAAAGTAAGTTATATAGAAGAAGGGAAGAAACACAAACCGTTTATTATAAAGAATTGATGGTTGGTGGGAAGTCTATGATATTACGCTCTTATATTCTATTTGCAACACTTCCATACTATACCAGATTATATATGGATGCCTTTTTTAGAACTTTATATCGTCTCCTTTTCAGTCATAAGAATTTACTAAATTGGATTACAGCGGAAGATGCTGAAAAGACGTTAAAATTTGATTTTAAAACTTATTTTTTCAGTTTTTCATTTAATGTTATTTTAGCGTTTTTCTTGGTTATTGTTGGCTTTGTTACATTGAATATTTATAGTGTGGCCTTTGGACTTGTTTTCTTGTCTGCTCCTTTTATCCTTTATAGTCTAAGTCAACCTTTAATGAATAACTTAGAAGATTTGCCTGTTACTAAGCGAGATGAGGTTTTAGAGGTTGCCCGAAAAACTTGGCAATTCTTTGCAGATAATTTAACAGAAGAAAATCATTATTTGATTACAGATAATTACCAAAAAAATAGAGAGAAAAAACTAGATACTAGAACTTCTCCTACGGATATTGGCTTTTCACTTACTAGTATCGTTTGTGCTTATTGTCTTGAATTTATCTCAAGGGATAAGGCTGTTTTCTATTTAGAAAAAATTGTAGAGTCTATCGAATCATTAGAAAAGTGGCAAGGACATCTTTATAACTGGTATGATGTAAAAACAAAGGAAGTTTTAAATCCATTGTTTATCTCTACTATAGATTCTGGAAATTTGACTGCGGCTTTGATAGTTGTCAATCAGTTTTTAATAGAGCAGGAGGAACTTAAACTTTCTAAAAGAGTAGAGCGTTTAATTAAAGATGCTAATTTTAAAAAATTATATAATAAAAGTGATGTTTTTAGCATTGGTTATCATATTAATGAGGCTAGTCTTTCTATTTATAATTATAATAAATTTGCAAGTGAAAGTAGACTTACTAGTTTTATTGCAATTGCTAAAGGTGATGTTCCAAGTCATCATTGGTTTTGCTTAGACAAATCTTTAACTAGTTTTAATCACAGAAAGGGATTAATCTCTTGGTCTGGTACTGCATTTGAATATTTTATGCCTCTTTTGTTTATGAAAAATTATCCTCATACTTTATTAGATGAAACGTATCATTTTGCTTATATATGCCAAAAAGAGTATATCAATAGTATTAATCGTACTCTACCTTGGGGAATGTCAGAATCTGCCTATGATGAGCTAGATAATGCAGAATCTTATAAATATCAAGCTTTTTCTGTTCCTTATTTGAAAGCGAAAGAGGAGAAAAATCCACGTATTGTTATATCCTCCTATTCTTCTTTAATGGCTATGCAATTATTTCCAGAAGATGTTTACAAAAATATGTTAAGACTTAAGAAGATAGGAATGTATGGTGAATATGGTTTTTATGAGTCTTATGATTTAGAAACAAAAAGAGTAGTAGAAGCTTATTATACGCATCATCAAGGTATGGGTCTTATTGGTCTTACAAATTATTTGGTGCAAGGTGCCATTCAGGAATATTTCCATAAAGACATTAGAGTTCAAACATTTGATATTTTACTCAAAGAGAAAGTGCAAGTACAAAGTGATATCGATTTAAAAATTGCAAAATATAAAAAATACGACTATGAGAAAGAGACTATTCAAAATGATATTCGATACTTTTCTTCTATTTCTGAGATACCAGAAGTATCAGTATTATCCAATAAAAAGTATTGTTTATTAATGAACGATCGGGGTAATAGTTTTAGTAGATATCGCACTACACAGTTAAATCGATATCGAAAGGTTACAGAACAGGATTATGGGATCTTCTGCTACATTCGTAATATCAAGGATAATCGTGTATGGTCTAACACCTATGCGCCCATAAACCAAGATGCTGATAAGTATGAAGTTATTTTTGCATCAGATAAAATAAAGTATGTTCGTACAGACGATAAAATTACGACTACTACAGAAGTGATTGTTACAAAGGATCATTTTGCAGAAATTCGGAAAATCACCTTTACAAACCAAAGTGAGGAAGATCAAATTTTAGAACTTACTACTTATCAGGAACCTACTATTTGTGAAAATATGGATGATATCAGTCATAGAGTATTTAATAATATGTTTTTAAGTAGTTACTATGATAGAGGAACAAATTCTTTAGTAACTATGCGGAAAAAACGTAGTGAAAGTAGTGCTAATGCATATTTGGTGAACCGTTTGGTAATAGAAAATCCTCTCTTGGAATATCAGTATGAAACGAATAGAGTATCCTTTATTGGCAGAAACCATACAACCTCTAATCCTGATGCTATTTATAGACCACTTTCTAATAAGGCTGGTAGTCCGCTTGAAGCTATTATGAGTCTTCGAAATCGAGTTTTAGTAAAAGCGTCTTCAGAGACAAGTGTTTACTTAATTAATGGTTTTGGGAAGAGTAAGGAACAAATTTTGAATATTATTCATTCTTATCCTGATGCACTTACGATTCAAAAAGCCTTTGAAGTTGCTACTCTTATGAATGTAGAAAATACAAAAGCTATGGGATTAACTGGCAAAGATATGAGGCTTTACAATATTATGTTGAACTATTTATATCAAACTTCAAGAATTGCTTTTTCTGATGATAGAATGAAGAATTTAAGAGAAAATGCTTTAGCACAAAATGGACTATGGAAGTTTGGTATTTCTGGAGATTTTCCAATTATCTTA
>CAJUHO010000045.1 GCA_910586195.1 uncultured Bacilli bacterium | reverse complement strand
GGTCGTGGTATAATATCTATAAATTTAGTATTGACAAAACTTAGATAGTCAATTTATAAAGCAAGTCATAGAAGATTTGCTTTTTTCATTTATGTAGGGTTCGTCGTAATTTCATGGTATAATTGTAGATATAAATTACTATGAAATAAACCGAAAGGAGAAATTATGAGTAAGATTTTAATTGTTGATGACGAAAAAGAAATCGCTGATTTAGTTGAAATATATTTAAATAATGAAAACTATAATGTTTTAAAATATTATTCAAGTCAAGCTATCTTAAATGATGTAGAAAATTTAGATATAGATCTAGCTATATTAGATGTTATGATGCCTGAAATTGATGGATTCGAGCTTTGTAAAAAGTTAAGGGAGTTAGGCTATACCTTTCCGATAATCTTTGCTACTGCGAAAGTAGAAGATATAGATAAAATAAATGGACTTACAATAGGTGCAGATGATTATGTAACTAAACCATTTCAACCTTTAGAACTAATAGCAAGAGTAAAAGCACAACTTCGAAGAAGTCAAAAATATAATAATTCTCAAAAACATGAAAATGTAATTGATTTTAGAGGAATATTAATAAATGATGATACTCATGAGTTTTTCTTTAATGAAAAAAAAGTTAGTTTAACCAAAATTGAATTTTCGATTCTTTGGCTATTATGTGAAAACAAGGGAACAGTAATTAAAAATGATGAATTATTTGAGCGTATTTGGGGAGAAAAGTATTTTGAAAAAGATAGCAATACTATCATGGTACATATTAGACATTTGCGAGAAAAAATGAAAGATACTGGAAAAAATCCTAAATATATAAAGACTGTTTATGGAGTGGGGTATAAAATTGAAAAATAAAGATAATAAAAAAAATAAACTTTTAAAACAAACATTTTGGAGTTTTATTAGTCAAGTTGCAATAGCAACAGTTTCTATTCCTATAGTATTTTACATTTCACTACTAATTATAGTTAGATTAGATTTTCAATGGTTATATGATTTTTTTCCAAATGTTTATAATTTTTCTCGATATTATTTAAGCAATCTTAGTATGATTATTATAATTGTTATTATTATATGGGTAACAGTAGTTCTAATTTTGTTATATAGGCTATTAAAAAAAGTATTTTCTTATGTTAATGCTTTATCCGATGCTTCAGATGAACTTATGAACAACAATATTGAATATATAGAATTGCCTAAGGAACTTGAAGATATTCAAAATAAAATGAATTCTTTAAAAAGAGAATCAGAAAAAAATGAAAAACTTGCAAGAGAAAATGAACAAAAGAAAGATGAATTAATTGTTTATCTTGCACATGATATTAAAACACCTTTAACATCAATGATAGGTTATTTATCTATATTAGATGAAATAGATGATATGCCAAAAAAGAAGCAAAAAAAATATACAAGTATTGCATTGGAAAAATCATATAGATTAGAGGAACTCATCAATGAACTTTTTGATATAGCTAGATTTAATTCAGAAAAAATAGTTTTAGAAAAAGAAGAATTAAATCTTAATTTAATGATTGAACAAATTATTGATGATTTTTATCCTATATTAAAGGAATTAAATAAAGAAATTCAATTTGATACTAAAGAAGATATACGAGTATTTGCTGATCCAGATAAGCTAAGTCGAGTATTTACCAATCTCATAAAAAATGCTATTAATTATAGTAAAGAGGAAAGTAAAATTACAATTAATGCTAAAAAAAATAATGCTAATATAACAGTTGATATTGTAAATAAGGGCAAACAAATTCCAAAAGAAAAATTAGATAGATTATTTGAAAAATTTTATAGATTAGATTCGTCAAGAACATCAAAAACAGGAGGAAGTGGTTTAGGCCTTGCCATTGCAAAGGAAATAATAAAATTACATGGAGGAATAATAATTGCCAAAAGCAATGAAGAAGAAACAACTTTTCATGTAGAATTACCAATTAAATAATTTAAGAAGAATTTAAGATTTATTTAAGATGAAATTAAAGAACAATCATTTATAAATCAGTATAATTTATTTGTACTAGATTTTAATGATTGTTTTTTTGTTAGAATCTAATGACTAATTAGAAAGGGAATGATGATATGGCAAGAAAAAGATTAACTCAAATATTTCCATTTTTATTACCACTTCGTATATGGCAAAGAAATTTGTTTTATAGAATAGGAATGAAAATTGATGGAAATAAGTATTCTAAAATTTTTGGAGAAAAATTAAAATATGAGATATGTAATACAAAGACATTGATGATAAATGAAAATAGTGGATATGATATTATTTTTCAAAAGAATAAAGTAGATAATTTGAAAATAGCAAGTAAGACTATGAACCATATTTTGATATATCCAGGTGAAACATTTTCATTTTGTTATTTATCTAAAAATAGCAAAAAATATGGGGAATATAAAGAAGGTCTAGTGTTAGTTGATGGAAAGATAGTAGCAAAGAAAGGTGGAGGATTATGTCATTTAAGTAATCTCTTGCATTATATATTTTTGATGAGTCCACTTACTATAACAGAAAGACATGGGCATCAAGTTAAATCTTTTCCAAATCCAGATAAATCTTCTATTCAAGGGATAGATGCCACAATACATAGTGGGTGGTTAGATTTAAGAGTAAAAAATGAGACTAATAATACATATCAAATAGATATTTCATTTGATGATGAATTTATGTATGGTCGAATTTTATCTGATAAAGAGTCTAATGTGAACTATAAAATAATTAATGAAGATTTTAAATATATAAAGGAAAATGAAAAAATATATGAATGTATAGCTGTTACGAGATTAGAAATAAATAAAAATACGAATGAAGAAACAAAAAAAGAAAAATTATATGATGAAAAAGTTTTAATTGAATATGAACTTTCAAAAGATATAGAAGTAAAGGAGATGTAATTTTATGAAAAAGAAAGTAGCAATCATATTTGGAGGCTGTTCAAGTGAATATGAGGTTTCACTTGTATCAGCAACTTCAGTAATTAGAAATATCAATAAAAATAAGTATGATGTAATGATGATTGGAATAACAAAAAATGGAGATTATTATTTATATAATGGTGATATAGATAAAATTGAAAAAGATGAATGGCTAGAAAGTGAAACCTGTAAGAGAATAATCATTTCTACAAATAGAAGTGATCGAGGAATTATAGTATTAGAAACAAATGAAATTATCAGTTTAGATATAGTTTTTCCCGTATTACATGGAAAAAATGGTGAAGATGGAAGACTACAAGGACTATTAGAACTTGCTGGAATAAAATATGTAGGTTGTGATATGACATCATCAGCAATATGTATGGACAAGTATCTTGCTCATGAGCTTGTTTCATCCAGTGGATTATTATCACCCATATCATACTTGTTTGATAAAAATGATGATTATAAAAAAATAGAAAATAAAATAGCTCTTTTAAACTATCCATTGTTTGTAAAACCTCTAAAGGCTGGCTCATCATTTGGAATTACAAAAATCTCATCTATAAAAGATTTAAAGCAAGCCATAAGTAAAGCATTTCAATATGATGACAAAATAATAATTGAAGAGAATATAGATGGTTTTGAAGTAGGATGTGCTGTGCTTGGAAATAATGATTTAATCATAGGTGAGGTGGATGAAATAGAACTAGAAGATGGTTTCTTTGACTATTTTGAAAAATATAATTTAAAAACAAGCAAAATACATTTGCCTGCAAGAATTAGCAAAGAAGAAAGAAATAAAATAAAAGAAACTGCACTTGAAATTTATAAAACACTAGGTTGTTCTGGATTCGCTAGAGTAGATATGTTTTATACAAAAGATAAGAAGATAGTTTTTAATGAGGTAAATACCATACCAGGATGCACCTCTCATTCAAGATACCCAAGTATGTTAAAAGAAATCGGAATAACTTTTGAAGAAGTAATAGATCGTTTAATTGAATTGGGGTTAGAAAGATGAGAGTTGAGTTAAAAAAAGAAAATATTGGCAAAGGACATCTTATCCTTATTAATCCAGACAATATGTTAAAACATGAAACAATAGATTTAGTTTCTTTTGATAATGAATTTATAGATATAAAGTTAGAAAAAAAAGCAAACGAGAGGTTACATTTAGCCTTAGAAGAAATAGAAGCAAAACAGCAAATTGTTCCAGTAAGTGGTTATAGAACATTAAAAGAGCAGATTGATATTTATGCTTCATCTTTAAAAGAAAACGGAGAGGATTTTACAAAAAAATTTGTTGCCTTACCCAATGCTTCAGAACATCAAACAGGTCTTGCGATAGATTTAGCTTTAAATGAAGGGTATATAGACTTTATTTGCCCGAGTTTTCCCTATCATGGAATTTGTCAAGAATTTAGAAATATTGCTCCTAAATTTGGCTTTATTGAAAGATATAAAGATGAAAAAAAGAGTATTACAAAAATATCAAAAGAAGAATGGCATTTTCGTTATGTGAGCTACCCACATTCACAGATAATAACAAATATGAATTTTTGTTTAGAAGAATATGTGGACTATTTAAAACAGTTTACTTATCCTAATAAATCTTTAAAATATGATGGATATGAAATCTTTTATATTCCATACAATAAAGAAATTTGTTGTATAGAGTTAAATAGAGATTTTGATATATCTGGAAACAATATTGATGGATTTATACTAACAATAGAGAAAAAAAATAATGAGTAAAAAGATAAATATAGATGTCTGGCGATTTATAGTATCATTTTTAATAGTAGCTATTCATATATCTCCTTTTGCTGAAATTAGTCCAGAATTTAATTTTTTTATCACGAGAATATTAGGGAGAATTGCTGTACCATTATTCCTAATGATAACAGGTTACTATGTATTGGATAAATCATTAGATAATGTAGAGAAACTTAAAGATTATACAAAAAAAACACTTAAAATGTACCTGTTTTGTATAATTTTATATATACCGATAAATATCTATATGGGAAACTTTTCTAATATAGATTTCATACAAATTATAAAAGATATTCTTATTAATGGAACTCTATATCATTTATGGTATTTTCCCGCACTTATTCTTGGATTATGGATTACATATTATTTAATTAAAAAAATGGGGGTTAAAAAAACATTTTTAATAGCAATTTTTCTATATTTAATAGGATTATTTGGCGATAGTTATTATGGAATAACAGCAATGAATGGGATAGTAATAAATGTTTATAATGCTATTTTTAAAATTTGTGATTATACAAGAAATGGATTATTTTTAGTTCCTATATTCCTATGTATGGGATATATGGCAAAAATTAGTAAAAGCAAGCATACACTTAATTTATATTTTAGTTTGATTTTATTTATTTGTATGACTTTAGAAGGAATGATTCTACATCATTTAAACTATCAAAGACATGACAGTATGTATATATTTTTAATACCACTCATGTATTATTTATTTAACTATTTAATAGAGAAAAGTGAATCATCCGATAAAAAAATAAGAAACATAGCAACAAGTATTTATATTTTTCATCCATTATGTATTGTGGCAGTTAGATTTATGGCAGGAATTATAGGATTAGAAAAAATATTTATAAAAAATAATTTAATTCTTTATATCACTGTATGTTTAGGAACATTGATTTTTAGTATTTTAATAGAAAGAATAAAGGAAGTAGTAATTAATGAAAGAAAAATTAAAGAACAGAGCATGGATTGAAATAAACTTAAATAATTTAGAACATAATATAAATGAAATAAAAAAAATAATTTCATCTAAAACTGAAATAATGGCAGTAGTAAAAGCAGATGCTTATGGACATGGTATGATTGAGGTATCTAAAAAATTAAATGAAATTGGTATAAATACTTTTGCAGTTGCTACATTGGAGGAAGGAATAAACTTACGCAAAAATAATATAAGAGGAAATATTTTAATATTAGGATTTACAAATTTTTCAGATCTAAATTATGTTATCGAGTATGATTTAATTCAAACAATAGTAGATTATAACTATTCTGAAAAAATAAAAGAATTACAATTAGAAGGTAAATTAAAATGTCATATTAAAATTAATACTGGAATGAATCGTATTGGTGAAAGGTATGATGATTTTAATAAACTATTTAAAATTTATGAAAATAACAGATTAAATATTCTAGGTACCTTTAGTCATTTGTGCATTGCAGATTCTGAAAAGATAGAAGATATAAAATTTTCAAAAATGCAAATTAAAAGATTTAATGAATGTATAAGAATATTAGAAAAAAAAGGCTATAATACTGGAGCATTACATTTACAAAGTAGTTATGGAACAATAAATTATGTTGGACTAAATTATAATTATGTAAGAATGGGAATTCTTATGTATGGAATAAATAGTTCTAAAGATTCATACATACTAAATAATCTAAATTTAAAACCTGTCTTATCAGTTAAAGCAAGAATTACAAGTATAAGAGAAATAGAAACTGATGATAGTGTTAGTTATGGAAGAACATATATTGCAAAAGAAAAACGAAGAATAGCTACATTGGGAATAGGTTATGCAGATGGAATTCCAAGAAATTTATCAAATAAAAATATGATTGTTAGTATAAAGGGAAGATATGCAAAAATAATAGGAAGAATTTGTATGGATCAAATGATTATAGATATAACTAATTTTAAAAATATAAAAATTGGAGATATTGTAACATTAATTGGAAAAGATAAAAAAATATCTGCTGAAGAAGTTTCTAATAAAGCAAATACAATTTCAAATGAGTTGTTATGCAGGTTAGGAAGTAGATTGAAAAGAGTTGTAATATAATTTTAAATTAAAATCAAAAGAATTAAAGGAGATGCAATTATACATAGAATTGATAGTGGAAAAAGGAAGTTGGTACTTTTTTAGTGTTTAAGAAAGAAATGAAAGTTTTAAATGGTAAATATTATAAAGGAAAAATTGAAAATTGATCATGAATGAAAGAAAAAATAGAATTTGTATGTAGTTTTTGTAATACTGTACCAGAAATAATCGATGGAAATATAATAACAATAGATTTAACTAATACAGTATATACTAAATGACTCACAATAATAAAATTCATGATTTGATTTATTTGAAGATTACAATATAAATTTAAAATCCATCCAAAATAAAAATAACGATAAAAGTGATGATTTTAAGTGATAAAGTGTTAGTGTAGTTGCAAGAAATCGCCTTTTATGATAGTATATATACCAGTTCAAAAAAGGGGGATATTTGGAAATGACAACTAGATTAGAAGAAATGAAATGGAAATTACATAAAAAAAGATGTGATGTATTATTTGATTATGGAGTAAAACATGGACTAATTGGTGCTTATGATAAGAAATTAATAGAAAATTTAAGGCATATTTACTATGGTGGACTCCCAGCATCTGTACTATTATTGCATGGAAAATTAAGCAATGGTTATTGCTATGATAGAGGAACACTAGTAACATTAGGCTTTGGTGATGACGATTTTCAGGTTGTTAATGCAGATATTGATAGTTTAAGATTAAATCCGCAATGTATTGATGAATATAGAACTGGAAATGGAAGTGAACATTTTGCTAATCATTGTTTTGCAGAAAGAACATTAAAAGATGGTACAACATTAGTTTATGATACTTCTATTGGGTTAGTATTTGAAAAAAGTTTATATTATAAACTTCAGGCTGTTGACAAAGTGGTATACTCAAAAAGAATATACCGCTTTTTGATT
>CAJUHO010000044.1 GCA_910586195.1 uncultured Bacilli bacterium | reverse complement strand
AAAACGCCGATTGATGGATAAAAATATTTTAAATATGAACGGTGCAGCACACTAGTGGTACCATAAATTTTTCTAAAAAGGGCATGTCCATTTTTCCTGTGTTTTTCTTATCATTTCTTTTTTGCATTATTTGGCACTCCCTTTTTAGTTTTCTAATTTCACAGAAACAACCAAATGTCAACATATCCATTCTAGAATATTTTAAGGCAGGACATTCTTACCTTCAATCAAACAACTAATAATTGCTTTCTATGTAATCATACATAGAATCTAATGCTTTCTCATAATTTAACAACTTTTTTCTCAACTGATCACATAGTTTTTGATCAAATCGTATAGGTTTCCCATCAATCTCCACCATGATAACTTTACTATCTATTGATGGCGACTTTTTAACATGGGCTAATGCATTTCTATATTTGATTATATCTACATCATACAATTTATAAAAATTTATCTGTTCCACTTCTTGATCTAACTGCAAACAATCTTGTATAATCGTCAAAAGCTTCTTTTGAAGCATTTCATTTGAATTTATACACCAACTCAATAATCTCGCCTGCCTAATTGAAGAAAAATCTCTTTCGTTCAACAACTCATCAATATTCTCTGCATTAATCTCCGGATACTTTTCCTCAAGTTTTTTTGCTGTCTTAATATTATCCATCAAGATTCTCTTCTTAATATCATTCGCAATCTTAATTTCCTTATCTCCTAAAGTTCGCCAAAGAATGCCTATCAAATCCCGAATCTTATTATCAAAACCACTGGTCGTATCCATAACTACTCCTCTGATATTAACAAGATTTTCCGCTCTTCTAACCGCTTTATCTATTAGCAGTTTAACCATTTCCATAAACTCATCATTGTCGCGATCTGCGATAAAAACACCCTGTAATCCTTCTTGCTTCATAACATTATTGAGTTTTTCAAAACCATTACTTGAATAAAATAGAACATCATTTACAAACTTACCATTTCTAATCATACGAATAATCTCTGAACCATAAATATTAAGTTCCTTCTCTTGATCATAAATTTTTTCCAATTGATAATCCACTATAAGCAAATCGTAATTTTGAATCTGATAATCTTGTAACACAAAATCAGAAGCCTTTACACGCTCTATTTCAACTTTAAAATTCTTTCCCTTAATGTATTTGGATACCCTTCGCGATAAAGATCTATACCACTCATCATTATCTTCAAACCATATAATTCTAAAACTCAAATCCATAATCAAAACCTCATCTGCAATTTAAAACCATTTTTGTATTCTTCATTTAAAGTTACCGTTGCATTCATTTTCTCTGCATAATTCTTGACAGTATACAATCCTATACCCGTTCCATTTGTAGTTGTAAAACCCTGCTCGAATATTTTTGTATAATCCGTGTCTTCCATCAAACCATAACCATCGTCAATCCATAAAATATTGTTACCATTTGCATCACTTTGAAAAATAATTTCCAGCTTTGTAGCATTTGCTTTTCTTGCGTTATCTGCTATATTATCAATAATGATACTAAACTCTAATGGATTAAACATAATTTCCAACTTTTCAACCCCAGACACCTCGACTTTCAGTTTATGACTCCAGTGCTTCTCTGTATAGATTTTCGTAAACTTTACAATATCCATTCTTTTATTTCCAGTATCCGCCTTATATTCTGTATTGATCACCAAATTATACGTGTTTAAAATTTTAGAACAGGTCTGTCTGATTTCATGGAATAACGGTAAAATTTCCCCTATCTCGTCACCACTTCGAACCATTTCTGTTATTTCCTCTATGTTAGAATCTATAGCATCCGCATATGTTTTCATTATGTGCATTGCATCTATGGCATTGTCCGTGGAAACATCTACGCGTGATTGCAAAACTCCAACCTGCTTTTGCGTTACTTCTAATTTTCTTTTGGTTTTTTCATGTCTTTCCGCCTCCTCCTGAAAATCCCTACGATTTTCCGTTACCTCTTTTTTTAATCTTTCTGTCTCTCTTTCTACTTTATCTGCCTGCTTCAGCAGTTCAGTATCTGAATGGTCTCTTGCTGCCCTTCTGAAAGCATCAATTCCAGAACTTATATTCTTTTTCGTATGTTCTAAAATAACATTTGTAAGTTCTTCATTATATGTCGCTTTCAACAACGCTTCCGGTTTGAATCTTGCCTTGATTTTCTTTAAAACCGCTTCCAAGTCACTGTACCCATCCATGGTTGATGCCAAACTTTCACTATCTATTACCGCTTCGCCCCAGTGTATAATATTAACTACATATTTTTCCAACGGTTTCAGTAAATATTCATAAAAAAAATCTTCTAATTCCGCCGTTTCATAAGATGAAATAAAACCATTATTTCGACTTGACGTTTCAACAAATCCTCTATTATCACCAAAGATATCAATCCTCCCACTTATCTCTCTAGTACCTAAATAACGGTTATACCCCTGGGCTTTTCTTCGATCAATATTCATAAAATCTTTCTCTGGTTCACCATAAGGATAAACCCTGAATCCATTTTTATAAATGAAAACACTTCCATAGTTTACAGACTCTATTCCCATCATCCTAGTAAAATTTATTTTTGCAGCCCTATTTAAGCTATATAAAGTACCTTTAATATTTTTTATACTATATTTATTTTTTTCTTCAATTTCAAATAATGTTATCCCCCTATCATTCAATGTAGTAGAAATCACTTTTCCATCTGCAGAAATTGACGCAGTTATTTTAGTTGTTTTAATATTCAATACATCAAAAACATGATTCACTATTGTACCATTGACTATATCTTTATCAAAAACATTTTCTTTATTTTTTAATTTTTGATCATTTTCCTTTTCTTCTTCAACATCCAAAATAATGTTAAACATATCATAATTTTCATTTGCTTCCGGATTTACAAGTTGTGTTAATGATTTTTTTAACTGCAATAATTCATCCCTATTCCAGTATTCCCGCAAGCCACAAATCTTAATTATCGTTCCTACTCCCTCTATCGTATCACTTTGCAAATCATCATAAAAAACTTCAATATTCTGAAATTCCTCTGTATCTACATTTTCGAATTTGTTCCAATTAATTTTAACGCTATTAGCTCTAGCATTACCATCATTTTTAGATATCAACTCGACAAATTCACCTAGTCGATCACACGAAAATCGACCGACACCTTTTGCCCCGGCATAGTTTCTTCTAAACCTTATATTGTCTCTATATGTACTACTTTTCTTTTCTGAATATGCAACAAATAACCATTTGTCAATGATTTCTTGCTTTGACATACCCTTTCCATCGTCAATAATATATATCATGGCATCATTTGAATATATATTTTCAAACTTTATAGTAACATTTTTGGCGCCGGCATCATAAGAATTTTTTACCAATTCAAAAATCGCAATAAACTTATCGTTTATCAATTCCTTTCCAATAATATTTTTCAGACCAGCACTAACTTTAAAATGGAGTTTTTCACTCATTATCAATCATCTCCTTTAAAGCCAATCCAACTTGTTCTGCAAAAAAAGGAGGTACTGCATTTGCAACCTGAGTATATCTTGGGACTTCATATTTTCTACGTTTTCCTCCAGTTGTATATTTCCCTAAAAAGACATAATCATCTGGAAAACCCTGAATTCTCGCGCATTCCCTTACTGTCATTATCCTTGGTTCTGAATAATGAATAAAATCATCTGGAATTGATGTAATAGTAGGACACACGGAATCATGCTTCAAAGGTGTCACTCCCCTTTTTTTCAATCCTTCCACCAACTTCATCTTTGGTACAATTCTAATTGCATCATCTGAAACCATCATTAATCGTTCAAACAATTCTACCGTTTCATCTTTCGGATTCGCAAATCTATGACTATCTGGTATTGTCCCCGCTTTTATCTCCGTCCTCATAAGCTTTTGATATGTAGATGTAATGTCCCCATATACTCCGTTCTTGAAATTAGGGGTATCCACACTTTGAACTTCTCCATACCTTCTTTCCAAATCCCCAATTGCCTCACTTACAGTAACAGGCACCCGTATCCCTTTAGACAATAAAAATTTATCTTTTCTCTGAAATAACTTTTCAAAAAAGATATCTGCTTTACCTCTTTTGGTTGCAAACAATATAAAGCGTTTACGTTTTTGTGGCACACCATATTCAGACATAATAATAAAATCAGATTTTACGTCATATCCTAATTTTTTTAGCTTCCGGATTAACTTTTGAGAATATGGTTCTCCCCTTGTTTGTTTCCCTTCACTTCGCCTATTAAATCCAACAGTAAATCCATGTACATTCTCAAAAAACAGCATGTCTGGTTCAACAGATTCCACAAACTTTATATATGAATTATACAACCTATTTCTTACATCATTTCCTGTCCTTTTACCCGCCATCGAAAATCCCTGACATGGCGGTCCTCCAACCAACAATTGTACTTGCCCTCTTAATTCAATAAGATTATTCTCGTAATCTTTTAGAATTGTATTAATATCTAAATTTGTCTGCGGTAACCAGTCAGGCCATTGAAAGTGCTTACTATTTTTTATCAGATTTTGCTGCAAGGTGGAAAAGGCATCTTCATTTTTTTCCACAGCAAACAAGCCGGTCCATCCGGCCTTCTGAAGCCCTAATGAAAGACCTCCACATCCCGCAAACAAATCAATATACATGTCTTTTCTCCCCCAGTTCAGTTTATCACATAGTTCAATAGATATTATAACAGAATAGACAGGATACGTCAATTTAAAGATTTTAAAGCTACAAATTTTGCATAAGGATAACCATCAGACATCACTAACAATGATTTATCATTCTCCACCATCTCTATACAATGCCATACACCATCTTTGATTTTCATTAATTCCAAATTCTCAATCACAAATTGATTATCACTTTGTAATTTCCAAAAAAATTCTCCCTCCTTTTCCCCTACAAGTTCAATGGTCTTTACAATCATAACTTTTCGCTTGTTTACGGATCTTATTTTATATGCATGATCTGTTTTTGCTTTCAATTCATTATAATTCGAAATATTCCTAAAAAAATACAGTTCCAATATAGCTCAACTCCTTTATATCTAGTTTATACCAAATAATAAAAGAAATACTATATTTTACTTTCTTATTTATTCAGGATCTATCTCTAAATCAAAAATAGTCTCCTCAATTACCCTGACACACACATTTGTATTCTTTTTTATTTCATCTCCCCAAAAACGGATCACAGTCCATCCCAAAAATAAAAGTTTTTTATTGACTTCATCGTCTCGTTCTCGGTTTCTAGAGATTTTACTAATCCAAAAATCACTATTGCTTCCTTTTTCCAATCGAGGTTTAAGAACCTCCCAATCCTTGCCATGAAAAAACTCTCCATCACAAAAAATTGCTATTTTATATTTTGTCAGAACAATATCTGGTTTTCCAGGTAAGTTTTTGTAATTCTTCCTATACCGGTATCCCCTTTGCCACAGTGCTTTCCGCAATATGACTTCAATTCTAGTATTATTTGCACGGATATTCTGCATATTTTTCCGCCGTTGCATTGGTGTTAGTACATCTGCCATTTTATTTGCTCCATCAAATATCATTAAAATGTATTGTATTTCCAAACTTTTATTCAGTCCTACCAACTATAGCGTCCGCCAGCTTTATTATTTCAGTTTGATCTTGCCTTACTGTTATACTCATTAAATGTTTTGTATCTATAAGAATACCTTGTATTTTTTCATATTCATTTTCACTTCTTTTCCACTGACTAACAGCCTCTCCTATATTTACAACTAAAGGATTAGCAAATTTATTCCAATTGTCATTTAAAGCATCAAAGGGAATCAAAAAAGCATTATAAATCTTATATTGTTTTTGATTATCCTCACGTATTTTCGCAACATATTCACCATACGTAATCTGTTTATTAACTGATGCAGATGCTGGTAAATCGCTTGGACTTAATGTTCTCCCATATTGATAATACTTAGCATCAAGAATATAAACATTACCATTACAAAACATAATACTGTCTGGTTCCAAACTTGAACTATCATATTTACCATCCCCAATTATGTTCCATTCTGTTTTAGGGAAAAAATCTCGTTTATTTTGAATACCATAAACACGATCTATCAACTTTTCCCATACATACTCAAACCGATTCGTACCATACATATATGCCACAGGAGCGTCTTTATCACCTTGAAATTCAATAATGGCGAGCATACTAGCAAATAACTGTTTATTTCTATCATTAAAAGTACTGTATAGTTTATCTTTAAGTACACTCCTAAATACATTTAAGTTATATCGAATAGTTGGCTTCGGCGGTATAAATGAAGTAAATAGCCAACCAATTTTCTGAAAACTCTCATAAACACAGTACCGATGTATTAGTGTTATCATTTGATTATTATTTGCTTTGTTTTTTCTGACTACAAAATCTAAATAATATGCTTCTTCTTCCTGTATCCTTGAACATTGGGTCTTAATCGTTTTTGCCCAATTTATCTTACCATGAGATCCCTTCTTGTAATGAACTTCAGTCTCCTTATAATATCCACGAACAAAATAATCTTTTAAGACATTTAGATATGCAGTTACAGGAAACATAGTATTCTTAAATTCTCCTGAGTTATTGCCAATTTCAGATTCCCTATGTGTAATAGTATTCCTAATCGTTTGTATCAACAAAAGAATATCTTTACGAAGCTCTTCTTCCGTATCGTGCTCTAAATTAAATCCAAGCGGAAACCGAATCGAAACATCACCATTATTAAATTGTATACCAACAAAACGATCATCACTTTTGTTAGTGCTTATATTACACCTGTCATAAATTGATTTTTTTAACACTATTTCACTCCTCCAATAGAAGCCTATCATTACCGTTTTTTTCCAAATTTGAGCCTTCTTTGACTATTTTTGCAAAATTTACCGCTCTTTCAATCATCTTTTTATAAACATCTTGATTTAAAATTTTTTCAAATGATATGTTCCCATCAACCTTTTCAAAATCTTCAATCATACGATCTACGGTGTTATATTTAGATGAAAACAATTTATCATGGTCCATCTTAAAAGCATCGTCCCACAAATACTTTAATACTTTCTCTGAAAATCTCTTTTTATCTTTGATCTCAGATAATCTTGCAAAATACGCACCAAGTCTTTTATCTCCGGAATCACCTAAAAAATTATTCCCCTCCACAATCTGCTCATTAACAACAGTCACAAAAGCCCTCCATGAAATTGTTGAATTGCATACAAATTCATTTGCATGTTTTGCAGACGCAATATCATTTTCAATATGTTCCAATTCCCACCTTCTCTGAAATGCGGTATCAAGAGTAAAAACATTTTGATCTGCTGTATTCATTGTAGCTATAATATATAAATTAGTCGGAATCTTTATTAAATGGTTTGTATCGTTATAAACTTCTTGTGCTATATCAAAATTCGTTATCCCATATTCACTTTGTCCAAGCAAATCGGGATTCTGAACAACCTCATATGAGTCCTTAGTATATCTATCCAACAGCTGAAAAACATCACCAAATATCGCTGGAGCATTACCACGATTGATTTCTTCTATAATTAAATAGTAATTATGTTCTAAATCCATCACAGCTTTTTTTAGAATTTTAGTGAAAGGCCCCATAACAAACGAATATTCAAGTTTTTTTGTTTTTTCTGAAAGAACAGGAAGTATCTGTCCTACAAAATCTGAATATGTATAATCCGGATGAAATACAACTCGTTCCATGAATTTTACGTCATTACAGTACTCTTTATTTATTTTATGGCTCTTTCCTACTCCTGGTACGCCATACAAAAGAACGTTCCTACCAGTTGTAATCCCAGTATTCTCTAAAGCACTTTCATGACTTGCATTTAATTCATAATTGATCTCTAATATAATTGTAATGACTTTGGAATCAGTATTTTTGTAAAAAACTACATTTGTTATTTTGGGTAATGCTAATGACCGTAAAGTTTTTTTAAAAATATCTTCATTAGCCCTTACGTAGTATCTTGTATCATCTAAATGATTATATAAATCTACCTTAAAATCGTTATTCGACATCGACAAAATTTTATCATAATTTCTCCTCCATGTCTCTAAAGACACATCCTTATATTTATTAAGTGACTGAAAAGCATATTCAATATTTATCTTATTTAAACACCACTTTACAACTTTTATAAGTGAATTCCCTGTCGCCCAACCAACTGTTT
>CAJUHO010000043.1 GCA_910586195.1 uncultured Bacilli bacterium | reverse complement strand
CAGCCTTTACAGGGGACCAAAATAGAGCCTTTTATATGAGGGCGGTAGATGGAGCGGGGAATGTATCAGCATCATCTAACAGTATGATAAAAATTGATCAAACTCCTCCAAGTTGCGTTACGAAAGTTTGTATTAACGGTAGAAACTGTACCGTCCGAAGTAGCGTATCTGTCCAAATGCCAGACTATGTATCTTTACGAGGAGAATGTAGTGATTCTCTTAGTCGATGTATGGATACATATGTATTGCGAACATATAATAAAGAATTGAGTAATAGTTACGAATCTCCAGGTTTTGTTGATGATAATGCTGGGAATTATTCATATTGTAGTTGGGTGACAGTAACTATAGATCCCGAAGATGATGGGGAAGATGATTTAGACTGGGGCGATTTAGAAGACATCATTGGCGGAGGCGACGGAGGCGGTGGAGGCTCCGGCGGAGGTGGAGGTGGTGGCTCCACAAGTTCTAGCGGCTATATGGGTCAATGGGTATGTAGTGATTGTAAATCATATTGTTCATCCTCCCAAGTTCAGTCTGGGGGTACTTGCTTAAAACCTGCTAATGGTATAGCGGGAAATGTTTTAGTAAAGGTAAACGCTAGTAGTTCAGGCAGTGGTTGTGCTAATTTTTCTTGGACAATTATGCAAGGGCCTGAAACATGGATTGGAAGTGGTTATGGTGTTACTTTACGAGTTGGTGGAGCATCAGCAACTTTAAAAGATTCGGGTTCTACATGGAGTGCTGGTTCCACAAACAGTGGTAATACAAGATTATGTCCAGGAGCAGGTAACCATTCAGTTTCTATTATTGGAAATTCATCAGACCCTAGTTTTTCTACTAGTATTGGATCGGTTAGTATAAGTTAAGGTGAAAAAATGCAAAAAATAAAGAAAATGATAATAGCTGTTTTTCTAATTGCAGTCTTGTTAATTGGAGTAGGAATCTTTATTCAATTTCGAGAAGGAAGGAAGGATTCCCTCTTCCTTGCCTATGATGATGTCGGATTTTTGAACAATCACTTATATGCAGTTAGGATGAAAAACAAAATAGGATATGTAAATGAACAAGGAAAAAAGGTTATTGAGGTAAAATATGATTTTCAAAAGGATGATAAAAACCTAGATAATTATCAGGAACAATATGGTTTAATACCATTTGTTCAAAATAATCAATTTGGACTTTTAGATGAGACAGGAAAAGTTTTAATTGAAGCTAAATATCAATCATTAAAAATATTATCAAAAAATACACTACTAGTTTCTTTAAATGATAAACGTTCTATTATAAAAACAGATGGAAAATCTTTATTAGAAGATTATGACAGTATAGAATACGTTGAGAATTCTCATTTTCTAATTGCTATGAATAATCAAAAGCTTTTCTTGTTATCTAAATTAGGGAAAATTGTAAAACAAGATATAGAGAGTATTTATCCAATAACTGACTTTCAAACAAATAAAGTATACTATATAGTTCGTGAGAACAACAAATTTTCTCTTTTAAAGGAAAATGAGAATCAGATAGAAATGCTTCCGCTTTCCCTTGAAATCCCTCCATCTATTTTTAACAATACCATATATACTATCCAACAAAATACTACTAGTTTATATGATTTATCTGGAAATTTAGTAAATACTTATCCATGTATGTTGCTATCTCCTTTTAAAAACGGTGTAACCCTTTATATGGAAAATGGAAATGTAGGAGTTTTCAGTGATACTAGGGGTAGACTTACAGAGCCGATTTATAGCAATCATGTAACAACAGTCAATGATAATGGCTATATGTTTGTATCCAAAATGAGAGAAGATGGAACACAAGCACATGCAATTGTGAATCCCATGGGAGATAAAATAGTGCCTTTTCAGGATAGTAGAGTAATAGCTATGTTAGGTGAAAAGTATGTCGCATTACTGAATTTAGAGAATGAAGTTGATATTAAAACTTTGGATTTAGAACCTAAGAAAGAGTATAAAAGCTTGGAGGTACTAGATGATAACCTTTATTTGGTATCAAATAAAAATGGATTTGGCGTAATTGATCAAAATTTAAACATAATAATACCACTAGAATATAAAGAGATACGTTATCAAAATCGTAAATTTTATATAAAAGTGGATAAAGGATATAAAATTAAGAATTATGAAAAAGAATAATTCTTTTTTTCTTGGAAACTTTCTTCTCTAATAGTCATACACTAAATTAGAGGAGGGGTAACATGGCAAATACACGTGAAATCGTTACCAAAGCTGTAATTGGGAAAGGGAAGAAAACTTTCACAACAACAAATAGAACAAGACCAGAAGAGATTCCTACTACTATATTAGGATGTTGGGTAATTAATCACCATTTTACTGGTGTAAAAACAGGTGATAAAATTACAATTCAAGGAACATATGATGTAAATATTTGGTACTCTTATGACAATGATACAAAGACAAATGTCTTAAAAGAAAAAAATACATATAATGAAGTCGTCAATGTCCGCCCTAGAGAAAATAGTGATACGACAGAGGGTAGTGAGGATATTATCGTTCGAAGTCTAAAACAACCTAGTTGTACAAAAGTTGATATTGAAAATGGTGAAATTGTCTATACTGTAGAAAAAGAATTAGGAATTGAACTTGTAGGAGATGTTAAAGTAAAAATCGAAACAAATGATGAAGAGGATCCTTGGGATGAAATTGTAGATGAAAAAGAAGTTGAAAAAAAGATTGAAGAAGAAGTAAAAGAGGACTTTATTAGAGAAGATAATATCATATAAGGTGTTATCAAAAAAAGGTTGACAGCAACCTCTTTTTTATATATAATAAAAGACATCAAAGAAAGGAAGGTAAATAATATGGCAGTAAAGCTTAGATTAACAAGAATGGGTGCAAAAAAAAGACCAATGTATAGAATTGTAGCAAGTGATTCTCGTCGTCCTAGAGATGGAGAATACTTAGAGCTAATTGGGACTTATAATCCATTAACAACACCAGCAGATGTAAAAATTGATGAGGAAAAGGCTTTGAAATGGTTATCAACAGGAGCCATTCCATCAGATACAGTGAGAAGCTTATTTAGTAAGGCTGGAATTATGAAAAAGTTTGCTGATACAAAAGCAAAGAAGGAAAAATAAGATGGATTTAGTTGCATTAACAGAAAAAATTGTCAAATCTATTGTTTTAGATACTGATGCTGTTAGCGTAAAGGAATTTGAAACAGAAGAAGAAAATGTTATGCTAATTCAAGTAATCGTAAAAGAAGATGACATTGGACGTGTCATCGGAAAAAATGGTAGAACAGCAAATGCCATTAGAACATTAGTGCAAGCTAGTAGTGCACTGAAAGAGAATAAGTATATAAAAATTGATATTGATAAGTTTTAAGAGAGTTTAAATTGAACTCTTTTTCTTGTAGAAAAGACTATTTCGTATTATAATAGTTATAGTTTGGAGGCAGAATTATGAAAGTACGCATTTTAAGTGCTATCGTTTTAATAGCTATATTTGTGCTTGTTTTCTTAATCGGAAAAGAAGCTTTTGCCCTTTTTATGGGATTACTTGCTATTTTAGGTTTACATGAGTTTATCCGCATTAGAGAGAGTAAAAAAACATTTCCGTTTATGATGAAAGTATTTGCTTATTTAGCAGTATTATTCTTTACCTTGTTCAATTTTAATTCTACTTACTTTGTTTATAACGTAGACTATAAGGTAATGTCTTTTATCATTTTTGCATTTTTACTACCCATTGTCTTTATTAATGATAATAAAAAATATAATATTAATGATGCTTTGATGCTAGTTGGATCAACTCTTTTTATCGGAATGAGTTTTAATTTATTAATAATTGTACGAAATTTTGACTTAATGTATATTATTTATTTGTTTTTAATTTCAACGATTACAGATACTTTTGCTCTTTTTTCAGGACGCTTAATTGGTAGGCATAAACTTGCTAAAGATATTTCACCTAATAAGACAGTAGAAGGTTTTATTGGAGGAGTCTTATTTGGTGTAGTTGTTGCTGCTACCTTCTATCATCAAGTAATTAATCCCCAAGTTTCACTAGTATTATTAGTTTTAATTACTCTTATTTTATCAGTAGTAGGTCAGATAGGAGATTTAGTATTTTCATCTATTAAAAGATATTATGGAAAAAAAGATTTTTCTAATTTAATTCCAGAACATGGTGGAGTCTTAGATAGATTAGACAGCTTGATTTTTGTAGTACTTGCATTTATATTATTTCAAAATATTATATAGGAGGATTTAAATGGTAACATTATTGATATTTATTGTAATTTTAGGAGTGATTATCTTTGTACATGAACTTGGACATTTTCTTTTTGCAAAAATGCTAGGGGTTTATGTATATGAGTTCTCATTAGGAATGGGACCTAGGGTGTTCTGTAAAAAGGGAAAGAATAAGGAAACAGATTATTGCTTGCGTGCTATTCCTATAGGAGGTTTTGTTCAATTAGCAGGAGAAGAGGTAGAAGACGATAAAAAAGTTCCAAAGAAGAGAAAATTACAAGCTAAAAAACCATGGCAAAGATTTTTGATTATGTTTTTTGGAGCAGGGTTTAATTTTATCTTTGCTATTCTTGTATTATTTTTATTAGCTTTATTTTGCGGAAGTGCAAATTATAAGCCAATTGTTGGGGATATAGACAAAACTTATCCTGCATATGAGGCTGGAATGCGCAAAGGGGATTACGTTAGGGAAATTAATGGTCATAAAATTACAACGATGGATGATATGAGCTTGTACTTAGCCCTTTCAGATCATACAAAGAAAACCACAATAATTGTGGAAAAAAAGGATGGTACTGAAAAAACATATAAAATAAAACCGAAGAAGGTAAAAGAGGGGAAAGAAGTTGCTTACCGTTATGGAATATCTCTAAAAACAGATAAGGAATATGGTTTTGTTGCTTCTATTAAATATACCGCTTTTAAGACAAAGTCATTATTTAAACAAATGTGGGTTACTCTTGAACAATTATTTACTGGTGGTGTAAAAGTTAATCAACTAAGTGGACCAGTAGGAATTTTCTCCCTTGTAGGTCAACAAGCTCAAGCAGGACTTGAAAATATTATTTATTTAATGGCATTCTTGAGTATTAATGTTGGATTTATTAATTTATTGCCGTTCCCAGGTTTTGATGGAGGACATATTTTGTTTATCATAATTGAGAAAATAAAAGGAAGTCCTGTAAAGCCAGAAACAGAAAACATTATTCACACAGTAGGACTATTCTTATTGATGGCCCTAATGGTTTATGTTACATTTAATGATATCTTGAAATTATTCTAATAGATATATATCATCTCTTTTAATGTTATTGGTAGTATTTTATAATTAGAAGTAATGATTTTAAAAAACGTAAGCTTGCGTTTTTTTTTTTTTTTTTTGGTACGATAAGGATATCCGAAGACTAGGAAAGTATAAAATATGAGGAGATGTATAAAATGGTAGGAAGAATAAAGTATCAGTGGAAGAAGTTAAAGAAAAGTAATTATATAGTAATAATAGGAATTATCAGTTCATTTTTGATAGTGGGAGGTTTTTCTTATGCCTTATTTACAAGTAGTGCAGAAAGAAAAGGTTCCCTAAATATCGTAACAGGAGAGATAGCAGCGACAATAGAAAGTGAAAGTTTAGATAGGAATCATAGAATAACAATAAAAAGTGGAGAAAGTAAAGAAATCACAATTACTTTGAAGAATGAAAATGGGCGAGATGCAAAGTTTAATTTCTGGTATGAAGTAGCAGAGGGAGTCAATGTGAGTTATGACAGTACAAAAGATGAGCCGATGGGAGAAGAAGGAGAGGTTATCAAGAATAATGGAATAAAAACATATTGCTTGAAGATAGCAAACAATACAGATAAAGATGAAGTAATCACCTTTGGAAGCAATGGAGGACTTTATAATAAGAAATTAGCCTTTCCAAGTGGTAAGAAAATAGTAGAAGGAATTATACCGATTGTAAGTACAGAGAATAATATGATAAAAGTAGTATGGAATGAAGCTAGTAATAATTGGGTAAAGGCAGACGATAATAATTGGTATGATTATGATTTTGGAAAGTGGGCAAATGCTGTTACAGTGACAAGTGCCACAAGAAGTAAATATCAAAGTGCAGCAAATGGAACGATAGTACTTATGAGTGATATCGAAACAATGTGGGTATATATTCCAAGATATTCTTATACAATAGGAAGTCAAGATGGAACAAACTATTATGGAAAGAAGGGGGTATATTTGAACAGTGCTCCAACCCAAGCGCTACCAGGGGAGATAGATGTTAAGTTTATAAAGAAGAGTGAGAAGGAGCTAGGAAGTGCGCAATATAAAGTGGCAGAAAAGAGAAGTGGATGGAGAACACCAGACGGATTTACATTTGGAACGGAAGAGATATCAGGAATGTGGGTAGGGAAGTTTGAGACGAGTAGTTCTAATCCAAGTGCTATAAATGGAGGTGCCAATGTAACAAACTTAGATGCTATGATAAGGCCCAATATCACAAGTTGGAGAGAAATACAGCCATCTACTATTGCAATTGTTGGAAGAAATATAACAAAGAGTGGAAATCGGTATGGATTTAGTGCAGATAAGATGAACTCTCATGCCATGAAGAATAGTGAATGGGCGACAATTGCCTATCTTTCTCAGAGTAAATATGGAAAGCTTGGAAATAGGAATTATACAGGAGCGAATAAAGAGATATATCAAAATAAATCAAACAGTTATGTAGTAGGATGTAGTTATGGTGCGCCAAGTAAGGGAAATACCGATTATGGATGTCAGTATACATATGAAAAAAGTCTAAAAGGAACAGGAGCCTCAACAACAGGAACGATATATGGAATTTATGATATGTCGGGAGGTGCCTGGGAATATATGATGGGAGATTATGCTCCAGAAGGAGATAAGCATTCGGGATTTAATACTACATATAATTCGGGCTATACAGGCCTATTGAAGGATGGAACAACAATAACAGGAAGGAGCTTTCTAGAAGATAAGTATTATGAGTTTTACACAAGTAGTAATTTATTGATAGCCTGTAATGGAAAAGCATGTACAACACAGGCCTTAAATGAGACAATAAACTGGTATAATGATAGTGCATATATGATAACGTCACAAGGTCCATGGATGATGCGTGGAGGATATTTTGACAATGATATACGTGCAGGAATTTTCTCTTTAGGGGATAGTTATGGTCATGCCAATGGATATGGGGCATTTCGTCTCGTACTGAGTATAAATTAAAATATAGAAAATCGGTAACCAAACATATTTACATAATCTTAATATATAAATTATTTAGTAGCATGTTTGAAGATTGTGAATAAAAATTCATAAAGTTAAATACTTTATGAGTTTTTTTGAAATACTTATCTTACTTATAGATTAAGTATATAATAAGGGGAAAATATAATCAAGTGAGAAACCTAAAAATTACGAAAGAATAAGAAAATAAAAATAAGCAAAGAGAAAAATAAGCAGTCAAGAAATTGTCAAAAGATTAGGGTAGAGACAAAATAAGACAAAGTTCTACAGATAACAAAACCAGTCATAAAAATAGTCATCTATATAATATTTATTGATATATAAGAAGAATAACCTTAAAAGTCATAAAGTATTTAACTTTATGATAAAAAGAGAGGTTAAGAGTATGTTAGGAAGAATAAAGTATCCATGGAAGAGGTTAAAGAATAATAATTATATTATGTTGGTAGGGATTATCAGTTTGTTTTTGATAGTGGGAGGCTTTTCCTATGCTTTATTTACAAGTAGTGTAGAAAGAAGGGGTTCCCTAAACATTGTAACAGGAGAAATAGCAGCAACAATAACGAGTGAAAGTTTAGATAGGAATCATAGTATGATAATCAAAAGCGGAGAGAGTAAAGAGATAGAAATTACTTTGAAAAATAAAAATGAGCGAGATGCAAAGTTTAATTTCTGGTATGAAGTAGCAGAGGGAGTGCATGTTAGTTATGACAGTACAAAAGACGAACCCATGGGAGAAGAAGGAGAAGTAATAAATAGTAATGGAGTAAAAACATATCGCTTGAAGATAGCAAACAATACAGATAAAGATGAAGTAATTACCTTTGGAAGCAATGGAGGACTTTATAATAAGAAGTTATCATTTCCCAGTGGTAAAAAGATTGTAGAAGGAATTATACCAGTTGTAAGTACAGAGAATAACATGATAAAAGTAGTATGGAATGAATCTAGTAGTAGTTGGGTAAAGGCAGAC
>CAJUHO010000042.1:0-7500 GCA_910586195.1 uncultured Bacilli bacterium | reverse complement strand
GTTTTTTCGTCTGTGCCCATTTAATATAACAGACTCATATTATATTGTCAACAAAAAAATACAGAAAATTTGTATTTTTTATATTATATGCCCAAATTCTTTATTTTTTACACATTTATTCATAATTTTTCGCAAATAATAATATCTCAATTTCACAAATTAAAAAAAAAGATAATAATTTTTTATTACTATCTTTCAGAAATTTTTACTGCTTTGTAATTTTCATAATACTTTTCTACTTCTCCTGGTAAAAAAGCAATATCTTTTTGGCGAACTAATTCAATTAATGCTGACAATTCACTTTTTAAAATCCTATCTAAATCCGAAGAATAGTCCATTAAACTTTTATGATATTTATACTCTCCACGATCTAAAACCTTAAATGATCCATCTGGAAACACTCGTAAATCCAAATCATAATCAATATATTTTATAGTATCTTCTTCTATAATAAAAGGAGATGCAATATTACAATAATAATAAATTCCATCTGGCTTATATTGTCCTATAATATTAAACCAATTGTTTTTAAAGAAATAAAGAACTGCTGGTTCCTTCGTTCTCCAGGTTCTTCCATCGGACTCTGTCACCTTCGTTTTTTCATTTCCAAAGATTAAATATTCGTCATGAACTTCTAAAAGCACAGCTTCATCCCAAGCTCTATGAATTTTATGATTATGTTTATAACTATGTATCTGATATTTTTTTCCTATTTTTAAATTATTCATTTTATACCTCATCTCTGCATTTTATTATAGCCTGTTTTTTTTGTTTTTTCAAATTAAAAATGATAGTGGTAAATTTCCCACTATCAACTATTTTCTAGAAAAATACGATATTGCCCAACATGTAACTGCAAATATAACAAGTGTTGCAATGGCAGGAAAGGCAGGTGAAGAGGTAACTTGATCAACAAACCGAAAAATTTTATCTTCGAAAGTATCCATCATCCTACCAAAATCATAGGTATTCAAAATCACATCTCTCCACTTCTTACTTTTTCTTCTTTGTCTTTTCTTCTACTACCTCGGCATCTAATATATCCTTTTCAAGCGCGTTTTTTACCTGTACTACATTTCTTTTTATTGTATAGGTCGAAATAATATCTAAAATTGCATAACCAATAATAAATCCCCCTATAATTTTAGTTAAGATTACAGCTCCCGCAAATGGATTAAACAATAAAATAATTCCACATAAAGTACTAATAATCGAAATTATCATAGTCATTTTCCACATATTATTATGACCATTTCTTAATTCAAATGCATATTGTAGTTTCATAGAACTGTTAATAATAATTCCGATTCCTATCACTATAGGAATAAAACTCCCAATGACATATGGATGCATAATAATTAAAACACCTGCCACTGTTGTTACAATACCATATACAATATTTAACTCTGAAAAACTATCCTTCATTTTTGTACGAAAGAAATTAATAATAGCAGTAAGCCCTACTGCGATTAAACAACCTCCTATAATATAAGAAATAGATGCTATTGTTGCCTCTGACTCAAAAATCAATAATATTCCTAATATTAATAAGATAATTGAAGTAATAAGCGATGATTTATAAAATGCTTTTAACACTTTTTCCATTTTTATCTCTCCTATTCTGTTCTAAGTGATTCCACTGGATCTTTATTAGATGCTACTCGTGCTGGAATAAATCCACTGATCATAGTAAGAATCACACTAATTATTACTAATACAATGGCGTGAATTGGGTTCATTTTAGCGACATTGGCAAGATCCGATAAATCTTCAATTATGATATTGGCCGGAATTACCAATAATCTAGCAATTAGGATTCCTAAAGTACCAGAAAATATTCCTACTATAAATGTTTCCGCCATAAAAACTCTCTTGATATCTTTCTTTCTAGCACCTAATGCTCTTAATATTCCAATCTCTTTTGTTCTTTCCAAAACCGAAATATAGGTAATAATACCTATCATGATAGATGAAACTATCAAAGAAATAGATGAAAATGCCACCAAAACGATAGTAATCGCATCCATGATATTTCCAGAAAGACTAGATATCATCCCTGCCATATCTGTATACTCTATTTTATCCTTTTCTTCCTTTTTCTCATTATATTTATCTAAATAATCTGTAATATAATCTTTACTTTCAAAACTATTTGGATAAATATATATAATATTAGGAATACTTTCAGCTCCTAGGTATCCTAAAAATACTTTCTTATTATTTGTCATACTTTCTTCATCAAACGGCTGATGCGTTAGTACATTATAATCTTTTTCTTTCTGAACATTTACAATCGCAGAATCTTTGTTTTTAGAAATAACAAGTTCCGTTAATGAATTGGTATATGCAATTCCACTTCCATTAGCTAACATTTTTTTGTCCTCTTTGCAACGAACAATTGCCTGAACTTTTATTGAAATGCTATTTTCATTATTATAAAGAGATTCTAAATCAGGATTCGGAATAAAATAGTCGTCTACTTGCATGTAGTAATCATCATTTAAAACAAGTTTCAACTCTTGATTTAAAATATCGTCAAAATCAACTGTTTTCCCTGATAATCCCAATTGTTTTAATGTTGACTCATAAATCTGATTTCTACTATCTACCTGCAAAATTAATCCTGGCTTTTCATCATCTATCTTACCAGCAATAACATCATAGTTATTATCAATTACTCCTTTTTCTTTTTTATTAGGATTTGTAGGCAAGAGTGTCCAAGGATTTACTGCATTAGTAGTAGATACCAATTCATACTTATCTTCTATATGAGTAATAAGATTTAATGCTGTACTCTTTTGATAAGAAACGCCAGAAATGTATTTTTTATCTATCTCTCCCAAATAATCTATATACTCATCTGTAATATAATTAGTATGCATCAATTGTTCTAGAATGTCTTCTTGTATATATACTTTCTTACTATCTGAAAATTCTTTCCTATCTTTATTAACTTGCATATTCATCATCATTTCTTCATTCATAGTCATAGCCTGTTCAGAAATAATAATCGGCGCATCTGATAAAGAGTCTTTCTCAAATTCATCAATCTCTATTTTAAAACCATTAGATAAAGCAAGGATTAGAGCGATGCCAATAATACCAATACTAGCGGCAAAAGAGGTCAGTGCTGTTCTTCCTTTTTTCGTTTTAATATTATTAAATGATAAATTAAGTGCTGTAAAAAAATTCATGGCTGTCTTTCTTATTTGAAACATTTTATCATTGCTTTCATCTTTAGCAATTGGATTAGTATCTTCTATAATTTCTCCATCTTGCATCTTCACAATTCTTGTAGCATATTCTTCCGCTAATTCTTTATTATGTGTCACCATAATTACTAGTTTATCTTTCGCAATGGAAGCAATGAGTTCCATAATTTGTCTACTAATTTTAGTATCAAGTGCACCTGTAGGCTCATCTGCTAAAATAATATCGGGATCATTAGCAAGTGCCCTTGCAATTGCAACTCTTTGCATTTGTCCACCAGATAATTGATTGGGTTTCTTGTTAATATGTTGTTTTAATCCAACTCTTTCTAATAATTCTTTTGCTTTCTTTCGCTTTTCCTTTTTTCCTACGCCACTTAAAGTCATTCCCATTTCTACATTTTCTAAAACTGAAATATGACTAATTAGATTATAGTTTTGAAAGATAAAACCAACACAGTTATTTCGATAAAAATCCCAATCTATACTTTTAAACTTCTTTGTTGATTTATTATTGATAATCAAATCCCCACTATCATAGCGATCTAATCCTCCAATAATATTTAATAGAGTTGTTTTACCACTTCCACTAGGGCCTAATATAGCAACAAATTCATTTTGTCGAAACTGAAGACTAAAATCTTTTAAAGCGTGCTGACTAAAACCCCCAGTATGATAAGTCTTTTTTATATTTTTTAAATTTAACATATCATTCTCCCTTTCTTTTTATATAATCATACTACATTTTGAAAACTTTTACACCTTTTTTCCAAAACAAAACCAAATCATTTATGGATGATTTGGATCTTTACTTTCTATCTTTTGCAATTCAAAACGATATTTTTGACCATTTTTATTTACTTCATCAAAAAACATGTCTAAAGGACGGATCCAGACTTGATTGTTTCCATATAGTCCGCGATAAATAACACATTCCTCTAGATTCTCTGAATGTATTCCGATACCTTCTATAATATAATAATTACCATTATAATGACGATAAATACTTCCTATCTTTATATCTTTCATATAATCTCCTAAATTTCCACAAGAGTTGTTAATAACTGTTCTGGATTTTCCTTTTTTACACAGATATCGTAAATTATATTAACCAAGGGGGCAGAGAGATTTTTCCTCTTTATTAATTGTTCTAACGATTTCAAAGTATAAAGTCCTTCAATAGTAGTATTGTTCTCATATTCTTCCAAGTCACTACTTTGTAATCCTACTTTAGTTCCATACGTATAGTTTCTACTTTTCAGGCTATTACAGGTTAAGATAAAGTCCCCAATTCCTGCTAATGTAAGAATGGTATCTCTATTTCCTCCTAACATTTCTATTAAATATACCATTTCGTGTAATGCCCTATTTTCAAAAAAGGCTTTCGTAGAATCACTTTGTTTTAATCCATCTATAATTCCTGTCGCAATGGCCATAACATTTTTAATACCACCACAAAGTTCTACACCAATAACGTCATTACAGTGTTCTAGGCGAACATGGTTACTAGTAAATGCTTGACTCATTTTTTTCTTTGTATCATTATCACAAGTTCCAACTGTTAAAGCACAAACAGTATCACTAGCAAGATCTATTGCAAAAGTAGGACCACTTAGAACTGCAAAATGTACTATATTAGTATGCTTTAACAGAAGTTCATGGGCAAATGCTCCACTTCTTTGCTCAATTCCTTTTGTAGCAATACAGATTGCCACTTTATTATCAATAACATCTTTTATACTCTCCACTGTATTTTCAAAGTAGGCAATAGGCACTGCAATAATAATTAAGTCTTTTTCTAAACATGCCTTTTTAATATCACATGTAAACTCAATATCTTCTTCCATATAGATACCTGGAAGTAATTTTTGATTTCCTCTTTCAGTCTCTAATAACACTCTTTCCTCTTCAAACTTTGTCCACATTGTTAAAGTATGATGATTTCTTTTTAACACAGTTGCTAAAGCAAGACCATATGCCCCTGTTCCTAAAATTCCTATTTTCATAAATTCTCCTCCTATTCAAATTCTGGATTATATATAGATGGCTGAATCTGAATAAAAGTATTACCATCATTTACTTCTACCTTCCTACCATCGTTATACGTATAAATAGTTTTTGCACTTCGTGTTCCTTTAGACCACTTTATTGGCACCGCATATCCATTCGTAATATAATAGCCATCGCCACTTCCCACAGTACTTAAATCCTGCCTTCCATAACTGTCTAAAGTGGTATTTGCTACTTTTTGAATAATAATATTTTTATAATGTAGTTGTTGTTGTGTTGTTTTATCATTATGTGGACTACCATTCATAAATCGTAAATAAAAACCATTTTCTGGACTATATTGGTAGCTACGAGTTTGATAATTAGAATATGGAATTCTAATATGATTTGCCACTATTAATTCAGAATTTTCTTTTATCTCATTCAAATTGATGTTATCAAAACTATAGTTTAATAAAAGCCAATTACTAGTTGTAATACTATATTTCATGCTCTCTGCAGCAGCATATAACCTCTCGATTGAGGTAAAAACATTATGAGGTGCTGCAAGAGAAGTATCTCGCCAATAAGGCGCTGATAAATAAAGACCGTTTAAGTTATTAACACCCAGTCTAGAAATATCTGTTTGTGCATAAGGACTCCAACCATAATGAGCATAAATAGCATCACTTTCTAAAGCATAGTCTAAAAAATAATGTCTACTACTTCGCACAGGACCAATCAGTCCTATATCTTTATCTTTAAAAAGTGCCATTATTCTAGTAAGCCCTCCTTCTACGATTATTTCATAGTTTAGGTAGGAGTCTTGTAACCCTGCATGGCTATTATTATTGTTTCTACCAGTATTATTATCAATCATTACAGCAATGGGACGTTTTGTGCTTTCAAGATCCACAATAGACAAGTTTCGTTTTGGCTCCTCTTCTATCTCCACTTTTTTCTTTGGCTTTTTCTCTACTTTGGGAGCTTGATGTTTTTTTGACGAGCAGAAATAGATTCCTGTCCCTCCACCTACTAGAAGAAAAAGGCTTATAAGGCTTATAATCACAATTATTTTTCTTTTCTTCTTTTTCTTTACTATATCAGAAGGCTCTTCTATTTTACTTTTTATTTTTTTTCTTCTCATAGAATCCACTCCTTATTATTTTTATAATAGCATATTCTAAAATAGTTGTCATTAACTGTTGTCTTTATCTGTAAAGTGCTTTGACATTCAAAATATTTTTCGTTATACTTAAATTATAATAAGAGGTGAAATATGAAAATAGACAATCTAAAAGTCAATAGTTCCAATATATCGCAAGCCATTCGTAATGGTCGCAAGCTTCTAACGATAATGGGTCTTAGTCTTGCCCTGACAGGATGTGCGATAGCAAAAGACTCTAAGAATGAATTAGAAAATAATTCCAATGAACAATTAGAAGCAATGTTAGAGGACAGTAAAGAAAGTACAGTAGTTTCAATTGATGATGTAAATCAATTAAATTTAATTCTATATGATAATAATTGTAATCCTGTAATATTTGATACCACAGTAAATAAAATGAAAGAGGCAAATATTAATGTATTAACTGCTACTCCAGGGGAACCTATATTACAGAATGAAATGTCTACTATAATTACTATGGCAGGTGGAATATATAATAGCAATACTTCTGTTATTTTAGGATCTTACAACAATAACAGACATGATAATAGTGATGCTCTTGCTCTATCAATGGAGGCGTCTTTTAAACATCATAATTTAGGAATGGATGGAATTCGTTTGGGAATTTCTGAAGTCACTCCAGATTATACGCATAAAGTTCCTACAGGTACTGAATTAAGTATTGCACCAAGCTCTAGTTTTGTAGTTGTTGCTGTCGGTGATCAAATTGATATTAATCAGGCTGATTCTGTAGCAGATAGTGTTATAGAGGGAGTTACAAGGGCAGCTGGTGTTATTAAGGAAGCTACTGACACCGATTTCTTATATAGGGCTACTTATCAAGATTTAGATGTTACTACTTTAGCCTCTAATATCGGCACCACTGTAAGTAGTCTAATAGAAATGAATGAGGGAATTTCTAAACATAATACGTTTAAGCTGCAGGAGGATCAAATTATCCTGCATCCTAGAATTAAAGAATATGGAAACTTTGACAGTCATCAAGAATTTCAATTATCTAGTACTTTAAACAATCAAATCAATAAATAAAAAACTTTTCCGAAACGGAAAGTTTTTTATTTTCTTTATTGTAATTTCAACCGCACCACTTTATTTATATTTTAATTCTATATC
>CAJUHO010000041.1 GCA_910586195.1 uncultured Bacilli bacterium | reverse complement strand
TATAGAATTAAAATATAAATAAAGTGGTGCGGTTGAAATTACAATAAAGAAAGAAAGAGTTCTAACTACTCTTTCTTTTTACTTTCTTTTTGCAATTCATATATAAAATTCAAAGCTTCCACAGGAGTCATTTCTAAAGGATTACACTCTCGAATTTGTTTTTCTATTTTATTCTCTTCTCGTTCTTTCTGTTCTATTTCTTCTTCTAGCTGTTCGAACAAGGATGTTTGTGTAAATGTTTCTTTTCTTACATTTTTATGCTCATAGATATTTAAAATATCTAATGCTCTTTTTACTAGAGATTCTGGTAGATGCGCAAGACCAGCCACGTGAATACCATAACTTTTATCTACAGCCCCCGATTTTACCTTATGTAGAAAAGTTAGTTTTCCTTTTTCTTCTATAGCAGATACATGAACATTTTTTAACTCCTTTAAATCTTTTTCTAAAATAGTAAGTTCATGATAATGAGTAGAAAATAAGGTTTTTGCTTTAATTTTATCATGAATATATTCTAATATGGCCTGTGCTAGGCTCATACCGTCATATGTAGCAGTACCACGCCCTAGTTCATCAAATAAAATCAAACTGTTTTCATCTGCCTCCTGCAAAGCATAATTAGCCTCTTTCATTTCAACCATAAAAGTAGATTCCCCGCTAACCAAATCATCACTCGCCCCAATTCTTGTGAAGATTTTATCAAATATAGGCATTCGACACTTGCTACACGGAACAAAGCAACCAATCTGGGCCATGATTACTGTAATAGCCGTTTGACGCATATAAGTAGATTTTCCTGCCATATTAGGACCTGTTATTAACAATACATTTGTCGTCTGGTCCATTAAAACATCATTTTCAATATACTGATCCTTCATTACCTTCTCAACAACTGGATGGCGACATCCTATAAGTTCTAAAGCATGTTCTTCTATAAGTTCTGGTCTTACATATTTTCCTTGCTCTGAAACTAAGGAAAATGCCTGTAACATATCGACCTCACTAATAATTTTGGCTTGTTGTTGAACGGTTTCTATATATCTTTTAATTACTTCCCGAATATCCATAAATAACTTATATTCCAGTTGAGTAATTTTCTCTTCGGCTCCTAAGATAATACTTTCTTTTTCCTTTAATTCTTTCGTAATAAAACGTTCACAATTTGCTAATGTTTGTTTTCTATCATATCCAAATTCATCTTTAATTAAATTTTTATTAGCTTTACTAACTTCAATATAATAGCCAAACACTTTATTAAAACCAACTTTTAAGTTCTTAATTCCTGTGCGCTCTCTTTCTGACTTTTCAAGTTCCAAAATAAAATCTTTAGAACCACTTCTAATGTTTCTTAACTCATCTAATTCAGAATGATAACCATTTTTAATAAGTCCCCCTTCATGTAAAGTAAAAGGGGCATCATCGGCAATTGACTTTTCAAGTAACTGAGCCACTTCTTCTAATGGTTCAATTTTTTTATCATACTTTAACTCTATTAATATTTCCTTTAAAGTAGGAAGGGCCTGTAGCGAGGTCTTTAGTTGTAATAAATCTCTAGCGTTTAAATTTCCATAACTAATTCTACCTGCCAAACGTTCTAAATCATATACCTTGTCTAAAGTTTTAATTAAATCATCTCGTAGAATAAACTCCGTTGATAATTTTTCCACCATATTATAGCGACGTTCTAGTTCCTCTTTATTAGTAAGAGGATTTTCTATATTATACTTTAAGAATCTACTACCCATAGCCGTTTTGTTTTTATCTAGAAGCCAAAGTAAGCTATATTGTCTTTCCCCTGCCCTCATTGTTTCAACCAATTCTAAATTCTTCTTTGTATTAGCATCGAAAATTAGATGATCTTGTTCTTTAATATAGAGACATTTTTGCAAATGAGATAATTCACTTTTCTTAGTTTCAATTAAATAGGACAAGAGATGATTAATAGTCGTAATTAAGCGTTCATCTGTAATATCACTGTAAATATAGGAATACATATTATTTTCAAGTTTTTCTTTTCTAATCGTTACTAAAATTTGATATCTATTTCTTAGCACTTCTATAATTTCTCTATTTATCGTTTCATTAACGATTAATTCCTTAAAACCAAGTTTAGCAATTTCTCGAATTACTTTTTGAGAATCTTTTGAAAATAGAGAAGCATAGAACTCTCCTGTAGTAATATCAGTGTAGCTTAGACCAAAACAATAGCCAAAGTCATATAAACTAGCAATAAAATTATGGTCCTTAGCATCTAATCTGGAATCCAGCCTAGTCCCACGGGTCACAACTTGTATTACGTCACGTTTTACCATTCCCTTAGTTTGTTTAGGATCTTCTAATTGTTCACAAATAGCGACTTTATAACCTTTGTCAATTAAAGTATCTATATAATTACTATAGGCATGGTGTGGTACACCACACATCGGAACCTTCTCTTCAAGTCCTGCCTGTTTGCCTGTTAAGGTAAGCTCTAATTCCCTGCTACAGGTAATAGCATCTTCAAAAAACATTTCATAAAAATCACCCAATCTAAAAAATATGATGGTATCATCATACTGATCCTTAATTTCCATATATTGTTGCATCATAGGGGAAAGCTTATTTCTATCAACTGTACTTCTTTTCATCATCATATCCTCCACTTCTTATATTATAACAAAATAAAAAGAAATAAGCCATTTCTTTTTACTTTATCCCCCAATTTTTACCATACATTTTCCTTCTATATCTTGCATAGAATCATTAACTTCCACCTCAAAGGGACACCCTTTTCGTAACATTAATACTTGTTCCACCATAAAATCAGACGGTTCGCATTCCTCTTTCTTTAATACTTCCCCAAAATGATCCAATATATTCTCATCTAGCGTATTAAAAGCAATCGTCAGTAGCGATTCATATACTTCTGTCGGATTATCTTTAATTTCTTGTCGTGCACGTTCAAATAAAAGTTCCCCAGCAGAAGTATTACGTTTTATGCGAATATCATTCCATAATAAGTCCTGTTGTACAGCATCTTTAAGCGAATTTTGAATCATTTCTTTTTGTTCATCGGTTTCAAAACCAAACTCTAACATTTTTGCAATATCACTTCTATTAGCTATCAACTCGTTTGGATTTTTATGATTCATTCTAATCAAATAGTTCATCTCCTAATATCAATTTTTCTTTGGTAACTTATCTAAACTAGTTAAAACACCATCGATATTTTTGGCTGCAATAATTTTAATGGAGTATTTCTTCTTTTTAGCATATTTGACTGCTTCCTTATAATTATCCCCTGCTGGGACTAAAAAGATATCTGCATTATTTTTTACTGCACCCATTAATTTGTATTGGACACCACCAATTTCTCCAATACTACCATCATCAGAAATTGTACCTGTCCCTACTATTTTATACCCCTTTGTTATGTCTTTTTTTGTCAATTTATTATAAATATCAAGACATAGCATCATACCACCTGATGGTCCAGATTCACTTTTTTTAAAAGAAAGATTAATTTTAGGATTTGTCTTATATTCATAACTCTTTCCAACGCTGATTCCTATTATTTTTCTATTATCCTCTTCTAAGACCTCTGCCTCTATCTGCTTTTGTTTTCCATTACGAATAATCGTAAAACTCACTTTGTCTCCTAGTTGATAGTTTTCAATAATAGCTCGCAAATCATCTAAATCAGCAATATGCTTCCCTGCTACAAGTATAATTTCATCACCAACTTGTAATGCCGTTTTACTATTTTTTGAAACATAAGTAATATAGATATGCTCTTTTTCTATCTGGAAAGTTTTTCCGGCTTTATTATACGCCACCTTTATGGCAGAGTCAATAGATTCATTTAAATCTAAGTGATTACGAAAATCAATACTTTCTCTATCTTCCTCCTCATCGACTTTATATAAATCGACGTTTGTGCGTTGCCAGTCTGGAATAATATAGCTTAAAAGGTAAGTTGCAACGTTCCCCTGCAATTCAGAAACATAGGCTAAATGCAGACTACCTTTACTATTATATGCATTCGTAATTTTTACTCTATTATTAATATCAATAGTCCCTCCACCAGTTGTTATATAATAATCAACAGGCCACATTAAAACAAGATAACAAAATACAAATAGTAAAACACTTTTATAGTTTTCTTTAATAATTTTTTTTATAGTTTCATATAGTCTATTAAACATGACATCATCCTTTTCTTTATCATTATAACAGAAAGTAGGTAAAATATGCTAAAAAAAGATTATTCTAATACTATTATTATTATTCTTATTATGATCTTAGTATTTATTCTTATATACCCTACTGTTATTATTAATGAGGTTCAAAGCGCATTAACTACATTTAGTACTAAATATTTTCCTGCTGTTTTTCCTATCTATATTATCACAGATTTATTAATTAATTATCATTTTCCTGAAAAAATGGCTAGTATTTTAGAAAAATGGACTCAAAAAATATTGCATAGTGATGGTAACTGTGCCTTTATCATTATTATGAGTATGTTGTCAGGGTTTCCGAGTGGGGCTAAGTATACAAATGATTTATTACAAAAAAAATTAATTTCTCTAGATTCTGCTAACTATCTTATTACTTTTACCCATTTTTCTAATCCTCTTTTTATTTTAGGAACCTGTTTTTTAATTACCCAAAATCGAATTCTCACAATTGGAATTCTAATAAGTCATTTTTTGGCTAACTTTATAATTGCCATTATTATTAGACCTAAAGAACGAGGTACAATAAAAAAGTCGCACTCTTCTTCCCTTGAGAAGAGTAATCCATTTATAACTACATTAACAGATTCTATTTTTAAAACATTTCGTCTTATGCTGATGATTCTTGGTACTAGTATTATATTTTTTGTATTAAGTGGTATTTTATCTATCATACTTCCAATAAATCATTTTGATTATTTTCTTACTGGTCTTTTAGAATTAACAAAGGGAATTCAAACAATTCCCAATAAATTATCATTATTTAACAAGGCGACCGTTATTCTAACCTTTTTATCCTTTGGCTCTATCTCCATTCATATGCAAGTATTAAGCATTATAAAAAATACTAATATCCACTATCGAAATTTCCTCTTAGGAAGAATTTGTCAAGCAGGAATTAGTATTTTATTATTTTATTTATTTGCTTTTAGTTTGAAATTATAAATGGATTCGCTTTTGTTCCATTACCTCCTGTAATTTTAACAGTTTTCTTAAGATGCATGGCTGGGCGCATTCCGATATTAGCACCAGGGCCTGTAGGAGTATCATAACATGGCCTTTGATAACCATTTGCATTAATATGAATATAATTTGTTAAATGAGCTAATCGCGTTAATAGCCAATGATATTCTACTGGATCAAGTACATAATGTCCTGATAATAGTTCTCCATATCGTAGCAAACCAACTTTTGCAGATATCTGATTACTAACTAACGTCGTTCCAGTTGGGGTAGTATACTTTGCTAAACGATAGTTGACCTTTTCTGCATTTACACTAAGACTCTGTCCTAAATCCACTGTTCCAAAATACCATGTTCCGTTATCTATCATGGATACTTGTGAACTCGTTAAATAGCCATTAGCGGGATTTAAAAAATCATTATTTAACCAATATGCTACCTCATAATTTGAATTTTGAGGATTATAATCAATGGAAGAGTAGGTTGTTTTAACAAAAAGCTTAGAGATAATATTAGTGGTACCATTTTCGTATAGTACTTTATCACTAACTATTTTGGCCCCTCCTAATTCTTTACTTACAATTCGGTATAAATTATTCGTTCCCGTTCCAAATCTCACATATTCGCCGCTATATCGCGTATTAAGTAATGTACCTGAAACTGGTGTATCATTATCCCCTACTAAACGATAAGGATCTGTCTCTGTTCCTTTTCCACTAGCAATTACTACATTAGATTTTAAATTAATAACAGGACGAATTCCATAAGCATCTGTTGTATCACTTCCATATCCATCCTGAGAACCTGCATATAAAAGAGTAGAACCAGAATCTCCATTAGTAGCAGCGGTTAATACCCACCACCTACTACTTTCATCATATTTTTTAATCACCCAACCTTTTACTTTTTGTACTTCATCATAAGTCAATAATCCAACAGCGGCGGTTACTTTCCCATAATTATTTTGTACAGGAGCCCATTTACTATCCATCTTAATAAAACTAGAATAATTTCTTAAATTTCCTAAAAAGCCATCGACACTCGTATCATTTAACCATGCCTTTGCATGACTATCACCAAAATAAGTATACTGACTATTTTTACTATAAGAAAGATAAACTGAACGATCTGCTATTATCTTTATAGAATTATCAGCTTTATTTTTACCAACAACTCTCCACAAATTTCCAGAATACCACACGAAATTATTAGGGTTTACTCCAGTAATAAAGGTTTGTTCGCTATCACTATTATCTATTCCACCTTCTCCTCCTAAATTATCAGGATTAAATACTTTATCTCCTGCTAAATTATCATTAGGGGTATCTGGTGGATCTGTTTCCTCTGTTTCCTCACCATCATAATAATTAGTTGGTGCTATTACTTGAATATGATAGTAATTTGATAATTCATGATGAAAAATAGTAATATCTAATACGGCATTATCAATAACATTTTCTATTCTAATATCTGAAAAACGAATATCTTTTACAATATCATCACTATCTTCCACGAAACCACCACCAACATCTGGGAGTGTATAGGTGGAATTACGTACAGAACCATTCACGATTTCTGGATAAACAATATTATCCACTTTGCTATTTAATGTATCAGAGGATTTACTATACTTTGTTATTTGTAATATCTTATTACAACCAATCGCTTGATAATTTCCGCGACACCCACCACCAGTTAACATATTTTTTTCAAAATACAATGTAACACTATAGGTTGTTTTTTCCTCATCACTATCTTGGGATAAGTTAGAGATAGAAGATAACTTATATTTTATTACATCATCATTAATAATTTTAGTAAGAGAATTTTTATATTTTAACACAATGCTTTTATTAGATTCTACTTGCTGTTTTGTTTTATAAGTTGACACTACATCAAAAAGAGAAACGGTAATTGCAGCGACAATGATAAAACAAATTAAAATTTCAATAGAGGTCATGCCTTTATTATTTAACTTTATCATACTTTCACCTCTATAGTTGCATAAGAATCATACTCCTTAGAAGTATTATGATCAATAATGACAATCATACGATAACTAGCACCAGTTGTAGATGGCGTTTTATAGTTCGGTAAATAGTCAATATATTCTCGAAAACCGCGATTAAATATTTTTGAATTCACTAAATCCTGGCCTGTTACAGTAGCCACAGTATTATTATCCTTTATATATTTTTTAAAGTTTGTAATATTGTAATTTGTAAGAATTATTGCCCGGATGTTAGATGCATAAGCATAATTTTGCAGGTAGGAAGCATTATCACCAAGAGTTGCATCAATCTCATCTAAAATTGTCTCTTTTTGCCTTACTATACTATCTTCGACTAGCTCTTCTTTGTAGTAGGCCCCATATAAAATGTGACAAGTCCCACCACAGCTATTCATGGTAGTAGCATTATTATTTGTCATCTTTTCAACAAGGATTTTTCTAGCCCAATGTACTACATACTTTGAATCAAGATCGTCATAAACTTCTCTTTTTTCATATTCTCCAATTAGAGGATAATAATTGGCATAAATTAAAGAGAAAATCCCCATAACAGCAACAGAGGCAATTAAGGTTTCTACTAATACAAATCCCGACTGATTTTTTCTCATTATATCACATTCCTTCTTGCTATTATTCTAGGATTATTATATAATAAAATATAGTAAATTACCATAGTAAAATAACAAAAGGGGTTGAAACATATGGTAACATTTGATTTTGCAAAAACGGCAATCACACAAATTGCTGATCATATCATTATTTATGCTTCGCAACATAATGCTAGTGATATTCATTTTGATCCTAGAGAAACAGGAATGATGGTAAGAATTCGTATTGATGGAGACTTACAAGATTATACTTATATTCCTAAAGCTTATGAGAGAAATTTGACGACTAGACTGAAATTGCTTGCAAATATGAACATTACAGAAAGTCGTCTTCCACAAGATGGTTCTATTAAAGGTGTTATCGGAGGAATCGAGCTTGATATGCGTGTTTCGAGTCTTCCTACCAACTTAGGAGAAAAGATTGTTATCCGTATTCTAGATTATTCCAGAAGTCTTGCAGGCCTTGAAAGTCTAGGATTTAACAAGGATAACTTTACAAAATTGGCACGAATGATTCAAGTACCTAATGGAATTATCTTAATAACAGGTGCTACGGGTTCTGGTAAATCAACGACAGTCTATTCTATTTTACAAACACTGAATAAAAAAGAAACCAATATTATTACAGTAGAAGATCCAATAGAAATGAACATCGAAGGAATGAATCAGGTACAAGTAAACAGTGAAATCGGATTAACTTTTGCAACTGTCTTACGTTCTATTTTAAGACAAGATCCCAATATTATATTAATCGGAGAAATTCGTGATAGTGAAACGGCTCAAATTGCTGTACGTGCATCTATCACAGGTCACTTGGTTTTATCCACTATCCATACAAATAATTCACTAGCAACTATTGAAAGACTTCTTGATATGAATGTAGAGCGTTATCTATTATCAAGTGCCCTTACTGGTATTATTTCTCAACGTCTTGCTAAAAAAGTTTGTGCTAAATGCCGTATTGAAAGAGAGACCACGGCTTATGAGAAGAAAATTTTTCAATTAGTATTACAAAAAGAAGTAGAAAAAATATTTGATGTCAATCCTAAGGGGTGTCCTAATTGTCATAATGGCTATCGAGGACGCCTTGCTATTCAGGAAGTTTTAGAAATTAATGACAGTATTCGTGCTGCTCTTGCTAATGAAAATCTAGAAAAAGATGATATTAAAACATTGGTATATGAATCAGACGTTATCACTCTTCTACAGGATGGTCTATTGAAGGTTTTAGAGGGTCTTACTAGTTTTGAGGAAATTTACCGTATTATTGAAATTGATACAGATACTGAAGAAAGTTATGGCAAAAAACTTACAATGACAGAGTCTCCCAAAACGCCTCCTACTCCTGAGGAGTCTCCCAAAGAAAATGCGACAGATAATCCGTCACCAACAGTGCCTACTGCTGTTAAAGAGAAGGAGGAGGCTCCACAACAAAATGAAACTACAACTACTACACCAGAACTTCCTGCTCCTACTTCTATTCCAACAATCCCTGTGCAAGCGACAGTCCCAGTTGTACCAACTGCTCCTACCGCACCAGCAGTAGTGTCAAATGCAGAAACAACCACTTCACCTAGTCAAGTTGCGGCTAGTCCAGAGCCAGCAGTTACTACAGATTCTACTACTCCAACAACGGTTCCTGCGGTTACTCCAGCAATACCACCAGTAGTTACCCCAAATCCTCCTGTGAGTTCATCTCCTCAAGCTAATAATACCGAAACTCACAACGACTTGCCTCGAAATTTACCAACACAACCATTACCAGTCAATGCCACTTTTTCAATGTTGCCAATTAATAAACCACTTTAACAAATAAAAAACACAGCAAAATTTTGCTGTGTTTTTCCTAAATTGAAATTTCAACCGCACCATCAGGTGCGGCTTTTTGATACAA
>CAJUHO010000040.1 GCA_910586195.1 uncultured Bacilli bacterium | reverse complement strand
TTTGCCATTTTCATCACCTATTTTTTTATCTATATTCATATTATCATATTTTTTAACTTTTCACAATTCAAAAAAATATATGATTTTTCTTCATATATTTTATCCATTTATTTCACTAATAATTTTTGGTCTATATAAGAGTCAATAGTATCATACATCTTTTCAATCACCTCATCAGAAAATTGTTTATCTGAATGCGCGATAAATTCTTTCAACCTCTTAGCATTATTTTTCAAAAAGCCTACACCACTATTTTCTTCAAAACAAGCTCCCATCTCTCCACTTAGAAAAATGTAATCATCCAAAGGCAACTCTTGATTTATACTATAATAATTTTCTAATTCCTCTTCCTCATTAAATAAGGAAAAACTAGGTGTTGCCTCAAACTGCATTTCCAATGCCCTATCTTGGTATTCTCGATTGACTACTCTTACAGTATAATTATAATCACTCATACCAGAGAAAGTCATTGACTGCAGATATAGGATATCATCCTTTTTTTTAACCGTATAACAATAATTGTCTTCATAATATGTCCCAACCTCTTCTGTTAATTTCAATTTTCTATTATCCTTATCAAATAAGTACGAGCTAACAACCCTACTATCCGCATCTAATCCATCCATTTTATCATATGCGATAGATAATAAAGAAAGAGTATCTAATTCATAATAGCAAATACTCATACTTGCCCCAAGACCCGATGCATTTTTAGTGAATAAAGACAACCCTTCATCGCCTAATACTTCAGAGTTATTGCAATAAAGGATTTCTTCTCCATAACTATTTTTTATCTCATTTATTTTTTCTGAGACTAATACATTATCTAAAACATACTCTGGAAGGCGTAACTTTTTCATAAGTGCAGCATCAAAATCCACTTCTAAATAGCCATTTTCAAGTTGCCTAGCCCATTCCTCTATTGCTACCTCGTCTTCTTCTGATGCATTTTCTACATCACTGCTAAATAAATTATCCTCTTGTCTACTATCTCCTGTTGTGCAACAACAGAAAAAAGAAGTTGCTACGACACAACTTATTAACTTCCATTTAGACATTACTTTTGTTTGAAACAATTTCAAATTTTTCATGAATCTCCCCCCTTATAAATTTTATAATACTTCTTTTAATAATTTTACTTCTCGTTTTGTTTTAAAACGTTTCCAGTAATAATTTTTTGGAAGCAAGGCCAATAAAATTTCCCTAGACTTTAATTCTTTATAATAAAATTCACGAAATAATGTATCCTTTTTTTTGAGCAAAACAGGTCCAAAGAAAAAATCTTTTTTATTATACTTTTTAGAACCCTTTTGAAACTTTATAATTTGATAAATAATCTGTCGTTCCTTTACTAGCTCCTCATTTTCTATATAATACCCTTTCTTACATAGAAATTTTTTAATATCTGCTTGATAATTATTAGGCGATAAAATAATAGTATCAATTGTTTTTAACTTAGATAAATTACGTTTAAAAATACCCTGTATCGTTTTACCACCTAATCCTGAAATAATAACTGTATCTAAATCATCACTATAAACATCCAAACCGTTCCCAAGACGCATCTCTATTTTATCTGCTAAACCTGCTGCTTTGATATTTTTACTTGCCGCTTTTAATGGACCTTCTGAAATATCTGCTGCCACACACTTGCAAATATCCTTATGCTCTATCAAATAGATATCTAGCAAAGCATGATCACAACCAATATCCATCACTTTCGCATTCTTATCTACCAAAGCTGCAATCGCCTTCAATCTATTATTAATTTTCATTAGTCAGTCAAAAAATCCTTTAATTTGCGTGATCTAGATGGATGTCTTAATTTACGTAGGGCTTTCGCTTCAATTTGACGAATTCTCTCTCGCGTAACCCCAAATATTTGCCCAACTTCTTCTAAGGTACGACACTGACCATCATCAAGTCCAAAGCGAAGACGTAATACTTTTTCTTCACGATCTGTTAATGTTAGTAAAACACTAGCAAGTTCTTCTTTTAACATTTCAACAGTTGCATATTCCTCTGGTCCCATCATTCGCTCGTCTTTGATAAAATCTCCTAAATGAGAATCATCTTCTTCCCCAATTGGTGTTTCAAGCGATACAGGATCCTGACTGATTTTATAAACTTCACGGACCTTTTCTACCGTAATTCCCAACTTTTCTGCAATTTCTTCATCTGTTGGTTCGCGATTTAATTCCTGTGTTAGTTGGCGTTGAATACGGGCAAGTTTATTAATTGTTTCTACCATATGTACAGGAACACGAATTGTTCTTGCTTGATCAGCAATTGCACGAGTAATCGCCTGACGGATCCACCATGTTGCATAAGTTGAAAATTTATATCCCTTTGTTGGATCAAACTTATCTACGGCTTTCATCAGACCAATATTTCCTTCTTGAATTAAATCTAGAAATAACATACCACGTCCTACATAACGTTTTGCGATTGACACAACAAGACGAAGATTAGACTCTGCAAGCATCTTCTTGGCTTCTTCATCTCCTTCTTCTGCACGACGAGCATATTCAAACTCCTCATCAGAAGTAAGCAAATTGATACGCCCAATTTCCTTTAAATACATACGTACAGGATCATTAATTTTAATATCTTTCGATAAAGTTAAATCCTCTGCCTTTACATCAGGAGTAATCTCCTCCCCGCTAACATCATCACTACCATCTTCTGCCACAATTTCAATATTAGCATCAATAATAGAATTATATAACTCATCTAAAGCATCACTATCAATATCTAATCCCTTTAATTCATCTGCTAACTGTTCATATGTAATAAATCCTTGTTTCTTTCCTAACGCTAGTAATTTTTCTTTTCTCTCTTCTAATGTTTTAATTTCTCCAACCATTTTTACTAATCTCCTATTCGTAACTTTCTAATTTGTTCTGCTAGTCTAGCCTGTTCTAACGGATCTAATTCTTCTTCTATTTTTTTCTTTAACCTGTTAATTTCTAGGTTCAAACTATTTTCTCTAATCGCCTTATATAACTCTTCTAACAAAACAGCGGTCACAACACTTTCACGATTTTCTCGTAATACTTCATCTAAAACCTCTTTTACACATTGTTTATCAAGGGCATAAGTATAAAAATCCGCAATTGTAATAATTCCATATTTTTCATAGTAATAGAATATCTCATTCATTGTAATCCTATACTTCTCTTCTGGAAAAATCAAATGTTTTCCTTTAGTTTCTGTAATGACCCAATCATAAGTAAGCATAAAATAAATTAGATTTTCTACAGCCTTTACATACTTTGTTTTTTCTTTGATTACTTGATTTGTAAATGTTATAAAAGAGGACGGTTTCTCTTTTTTTTCTTTCTTTTCCCGAAACCGCATTTCCAGTGTATTATAACCTATATCAAACTCTTTTGCAAGGTTTTTCAAAATGATTTCTACACGAATTTCATCAGAAATTTCAGCAGTCTCTTCTAAAACTTTATCAATATAAAATGCTTTTTCCTTATCATTCTGTAAATTTGTATTTCGTCTCAAGGAACGTATTTTATAATTGCTAAAATAAATAGCATTTTCGACTAAACTCCTAAATCTTTCTTCTCCTTCTCTTAAAATAAAAGAATCTGGATCATCATTTTCTGGTAACACAATAACTTTTACTTCAATTTTCTCTTTTAAAAATAGTTCTCCTGCTTGAAGGGTAGCAGCCTGTCCTGGATCATCACCATCAAGACAGAGAATAATATTAGAAGATAGACGTTTAATAAGCTGAATTTGTTCCTGTGTCAGGGCAGTTCCCATTAAGGCAATCGTATTATGCACTCCAATGGTACTAGCCCGAATCACATCCATAAATCCTTCCATGATAATTACACATTTTTCACTTCTTGCAACTTCTCTTGCAATATGATAGTGATACAACATATGACCTTTTTTAAAAACATCAGTCTCTTTCGTATTTAAATATTTATTTTGATCATTATTTTTATAAATTCTACCAGAAAAAGCAACAATTTTTCCATTGATATCATATAAAGGAAACATAATTCTGTCATGATAGATATCACGATTATCACTAGAAAGTCCACATTTATTTAACTCTAACAGGGTATAATCTTTTTTTTCTAACAGTTTTGTTAAATCATTATTCGAAAGTGAAAGTCCAATTTCAAATTCTTTTATAACCTCATCGTCAATTTTACGATTATTTAGATAAACCTTTGCTTCTCTTCCGACGGATGATGCTAGATTATTTTGATAATACTTTAAAGCAATTCTATAGGCTTCATATATTTTATCAAACTTTCCTTCTCTCTTTTGATAATTCGCATAACCAACATCAATCCCTACCAAATCCCCTAGATACTTTAACGTCTCACGAAAATCCCAATGCTCATAGTTTTCTAAAAAAGTATAAACATTTCCCGTAGCATGACAAGAAAAACAAGTATAAATTTGCTTTTCACGTGAAACACACATAGAAGGATTTGAATCATTATGAAAAGGACAAACTCCAAAAAAGTTTTTCCCTCTTGCTATTAAAGGGATTCGCTCCCCAATAATATCTACAATGTCTACTCTACGACGAATATCATTGACTATATCATTTTTCAAAGCAATCCCTCCTTATTTTTATTTATTTAATAGATGACTTTTTATAAGAGTAAGCAAACTTTGCCTGTTTTTCTAAAACACTTTCTACAATAGAAAAAGTAACATTAGCAACTTCTATAAAATCATCAGAATCCTTTATATGATTTCTATCTACAAAAAAGTATGGAACTTCACCGCCGAAATCATGCGTCTTACTTTCCAAAAGGAAAGCATTATACGTCTCAACATCATATACCTCATCACAACTTGGTTGATCCAAAAGTGTAGAACTATCTTCATAAAAAGCAACTGCTCCATCCAAAAATCTTTTCTCTCCTGTCTCAATCATATCAAATGTTTCTACTTCATCGTAAATATTAATCTCTCTTTCAAAATAGGCTCTTGATGCTAAAACTTTATTGTGAATCAATCCATCAATAATAAATAATACATCCACATCACTACTTGCCCCATATTCTAATTCCATCATAAGCTTATTTAAAGAATCCATATTTTTATTTTCTTCAAAAGAGTAATCGATAATAGATGTTTTAATACCATATTTGGCAAATAGACGACCAATCATATCAGCATACTCTTTCTTTTCTATTTTAGACGTACCGAAAAATTCTAACATAATAGGGCTTTCTTGTGTACTTTCCTCTAACATTCCCTTTAAGTTTTTTGTTCGGTGACATATATCACGAATCATTTCAGGATTCCAACCATAAGAGACTTCTCTACTTAAGGCATTTATCATATATTGTTGTTTTTTCCCTCTAAAAACTTGATCAATTTTCCAGCCTAACAAGTAAGAAAGTTTACATAGCTCTTCCGAACTTGCTCTACTTTGTAATGCTTTTTGCATATTACGATAATACCACTCTTGATACTCTGGTGTTTTCTCTTTAAAGTCTGAAAAATCAGGAACATTATTTTTACGTGGCAGTTGCATAAGTGAGTTTATGTTATGAAGCTTATCTGCCAACTCTATCATCACTGCTTCATCTGATAAACTTGGGATTTTCTCAATCGCCTTTCTCCGTCTTTGTAACCATGAAAGCTGCTCTTTATCCTCCTTCCTATCAGACACTTCTAAAACGATATCTGCCACACGTTCTCCAAACTCAGCCACTAAGTCTTCATAGACTACTCCTGTATTTTCTAGCACATCATGTAAAAGTGCTGCACAATGAACATGAGCATCATCTGTATAATTTTGAATTAGCCTGTATACTGCAATTGGATGCGCAATATACTCCTGCTCTATTCCTTTCCTTTTTTGACCTTTATGAGCATTAGTAGCAAAGTCTAGTGCTTTTTCTACTATGTCTCCCCCATTATAAATCATAAAAATCCTCCCTAACGAATTTATTATAGCATAAATTTTTATAAATAGTATAAATTAATAGTGGTGATAATGTGAATTTAAAAAACCTCATAAAATCTAGTGTTATTATCTTCGCCTTATGCAGTCTTTGTCACTTTGGCTATAGTACTTTTCCAAGCTTTATTAGTAGTATTTTCTTTCCCGTTAATGAAAGTATCTTCGAACATTTAAAAATGCTCTTTACAGCCGAAGTTATATTTAGTTTAGGAAGTTTTCTATTTATAAAAGATAATAATAAATATATTAGAATGCTACTTAGAGGATATTTATCTATTTTTATTCTACTCCTTCTATATTTACCTATTTACTATCTATTTGGTGAAATTATGATAGTAACATTTCTTATCTTATTTATAACTATTTTTGCAACAGAATATATTCTAGGCTATCTTTCCACAAAAAAACACCATCCCTATTTAAATATAGCAAGTGTCTTTTTCATTATTATAACATATATTCTTTTCAGTTATTTAACTTATCATCCAATAAAAGAAAACCTCTTTTTAGACAAAGAAAGTAATAAATATGGTATTCATAATTAAATAAGCGATTTACGTATAAATGACTCTACATTCTTATCAAGATAAATATCTACTACGCCACTATTTACTACTTTTATAAAACCTAATCCATTAATAACAATATCTTCCCCATATTTCATATCATAGACTGTTTTTGATAAATATTTTAAATCACTATGATTTGGATTAATAAATCTTTTGGTTTTTAAATCATTGGAAATATATAAAGTAAAACTATTTTTTTCTCCTTCTTTATAATCAATTCGTACTAAGTTTTCAATAATAATACTCTGATTTCTTCGCAATTGATAAGTTCTAGGCTTGATTTCTTTTTTAGGACTTATCTTTTTTAGCATATCTTTATCTACATAATTTACGATACTTTTAGTATCTACGAGTCCAGGTGTATCGATTAGCGTCAAATAATCATTCAACACAATGTTTACAGTATTCAAGGTAGTGGAAGGTAGTGGTGACATTGTAAGTTCTTGGGTATTATCAGAATAATTTTTTATAAGCTTATTAATTAAAGTAGACTTTCCCGCATTGGTGTGTCCTACCACATAAACATTTTTTGTAGTCTGATTCATTTTTATACGATTCATCAAATAATCAATATTGTGATTTTTCTCTACACTAACGACAATAATTTCTTCAAAATTAATATTCATATTTTCAAAATAGGCAATTAATTTTTCATCTTTTATAGATCGTGGTAAAACATCTCGTTTATTTAATACCAAAATCATCTTATTAGAAAGAAGTTTACGAAGCTCCAATAAATCTTTTTCAATATTTAACAAATCTGTAACGTATAATACCAAATCTTTTGTTTTTCCAACACTTTTAATAATTTCTAAATATTCTTCATTAGACTTTGTTACAACTTGGTATTCCCCATAGTTTTTCATTCGAAAACATCTTTGACATAAATCATCTTCTAAGTTTAAAACATATCCTTCTTGCAACATATTTTCACTCTGCAGTACAATACCACAGCCACTACATTTTTTACTACTCATAATATCTTCCTCTTTCTAAGATATTTTTTCTTTTATAAAATTTAAAGATTTGTTTTTCTAATAAGCGATTGAAAGCTGTAATCTTTAAATCTTTTTTTCCTAATGGATCTACTAAAATAGTTTTAATATGAAATCTGTTTCCAGATAGAATATCTGTTACCAATTGATCCCCTATCATGACCATTTCCTCTTTTTTATAGCCTTTTTCCACTATTTTTTTTAATCCCCTTGTAAAAGGTTTTCTAGCATTTGGAACACCCTCTATTCCTAGTTCCTCCACATATGGTTTAATTCTAGCAGAGGTATTATTGGAAATAATAAAAATTTGAAAATCTTTTTTTAATTCCTTTATTAATTTTTTACTTTTACTAGGACACTTATTCTCATCAATTAATGCTAAAGTATTATCAAGATCAAAAACCAATACCTTAATATTCTGTTTTTTCAAAGCACTATAATCAATATTATATATATTTTTCTGATATATAGTTGGTTTAAACACTGTTCTCTCCACCTCGCCATTATTATACTATAAAGAAGTAAATATTGCTAGTTATTTACATGTTGTGACATAATTTCCGTTTTTTCTGTTATTTTATCAAAGTGATAACCATTTTCTTTGGCATACCGAATAATATTTTTTAAGGCGTCTCTGGTGTATGGCTTAATATCATGCATCAAAACAATATTTACCCTCTCTTTTGAAAGATTAGATACTACTTGCTGATAAACCTCCTCTGCTGTATAACATTCTCCTGCATCCCCACTGGCCAAATTCCAGTCGTAATAGCGAAAACCTTTAGCCAGTACATCCTGTGTTAAAGTTGTCATAATTCCCTTAGAATATTTTCTACTAATAGTATTGCTAGCACCACCTGGAAACCGAATAATAGTAGCATCGATTCCTATTAATCGCTTAACACGAGCTCGAACTTCTAACAAATCCTGGTAATAAGCTTCTACAGAAGAATATACATAGGAGTAATCATGGCTTGCTGTATGAAGTCCCACTGTATGTCCCTCAGCATGCTCTCTCACAATCAGTTCATCGGGACCCCTATTTGTTACGAAGAAGGTTGCCTTTACTCCTTCTTCTTTTAATATGTCCAAAATCACATCTGTAGTACCTGCTTTCGGTCCATCATCAAAGGTTAAATAAATACTACCATTTTGTCCTTCTTCCACTACTGTTACTAATCTTTTTATTTTACTTTTATTATTGTTATTATCCATAACAGAATAAGTAAGTTCATAACTTCCACATTTAGAAGTATCAACTTTTCCTTCTACTTTCACTTTTTTAGATATATTCCCATCACAATTATCTTCAGCTACCACACCGGGATCTTGAAACTTTTCATTTAAATATACACTTTCATAACTAGAACCATTTAATTTAATAGAAGGAGGTGTCTTATCCTGATAGACAAGGCTCCTAACGGCTTCTTTTTTATTCCCTGCCTTATCTACTATAGAATATAAAACTTTATCACGTTGTCTTTTGACCTTAACTTTCTCTGTGATATTTCCATCCAAGTTATCATATGCCCTATATCCTTGTTCCTTATATTCTTTGTTAGGACAAACCGTTACATTAGTCTTACCTGTTAATTTGATAGAAGGTGCTGATAAATCTCTCACCCTTACAGTAATGACTCTATTTTTATGAAAAAGTCCATCTGGTACTTGATAGGAAATTTTATAATCTCCTATTTTATCAGAATTAACCTTTCCAAATACTTTTACATGACTTGTAATATCATATTTTTGATAGACTGCTTGATATCTTGGAAAAATAAACTTTTCTTTATAATTAATGGTAATAATATCTTTTATCTCTTCTTTTCCATTCATTAGCATAATCTTTGGAGTTAAAAGCGTAATCACCATAAATATATCAAGCATTACTAAAAAGATAGTAAGTATTAAAAATATATTTTTTTCATCATAATAAAAATCATCATTAGAAATAATACGTTTTTTTATTCTGTTTTTTAGCCCCATTTACCTCACCTGTTTATTATTATAACTGATTTTTAATTTTCTAGCAATAAAGAGACAAATTATTCAAAGATAAGAAAAGGTAGCAAGTATCATCTTACAGATATTTCATACAATAAAACTTATTTAAATATTTAAAATGTAATGTACGGATTATTTTCAGTTTCTTGCAGTTTGTCTTTTGAGACGCTTCATTATCTGTCACTGCTATCGTATAGGTTTCGTCCTTTTTGATAATAGTATATTTATTATCAATATTCTCGACTCTAATGACTCCTGTTTCCCTATTCTACATACAAAAACTGTAGAAATATGTTTACTTTTCTACAGTTTTTCTTTATTGTAATTTCAACCGCACCACTTTATTTATATTTTAATTCTATA
>CAJUHO010000039.1 GCA_910586195.1 uncultured Bacilli bacterium | reverse complement strand
AATTTATTAAAAATAAAAAGACTATTAACAAATTTTACTTTGTCAACAGCCTGAATTCATAAAGCAAAATACTTTATGAATTTTTATTAAAATGCTTATAATATATAAATTAAGTATACAATGTGAGAGCTATATAATCAAGTAGGAAAAAATAGAAATAGTTGAATAATAAGGAATTATAAAAGAAAGAAGAAAAATTAAATAGTCAATTAATTGTCATAATAAAGAAGTGAAAACAAAATATGACAAAGTATGATTAAGGATAAAATTAGTCATAAGGTTAGTCAAAGATAAAGGAAAGATTGATATAAAACGAAAATAACCTTAAAATTCATAAAGTATTTTGCTTTATGATAAAAGCGAGGTTAAGAGTATGTTAGGAAGAATAAAGTATCAATGGAAGAGATTAAAAAAGAATCGTTATATTATGTTGATAGGAATTATCAGTTTGTTTTTAGTAGTAGGAGGCTTTTCCTATGCCTTATTTACAAGTAGTGCAGAAAGAAGGGGTTCTCTAAATATCGTAACAGGAGAAATCGTTGCCACAATGGAAAGTGAAAGTTTAGATAATAGAAATAGTATGATAATCAAAAGTGGAGAGAGTAAAGAGATAGAAATTACTTTGAAGAATGAAAATGGACGAGACGCTAAGTTTAACTTCTGGTATGAAGCAGAAAATGGAGTATATGTATATGATGTCAGTTATAATAGTGAAAATGGTATTCTTCCAAATGAGGATGGAATGATAATAGAAAAAGGTGACAGTAGGATTTATAGGCTAACAATTACAAATACTACAAGTGGAGATCAAGAGGTAACATTTGGAAGTAATGGAGGATTACATAATAAGAAGTTAACATTTCCAAGTGATAAAAGAAGAATAGAAGTATTAGAACCCATATTAGATGAAAATATGATAAGAGTGATTTATAATGAGACAACAAGTACATGGGAGAAGGCAGGAAGTAAGAATTGGTATGACTATGATACTGGAAAGTGGGCCAATGCTGTGACTGTGACAGGCGCTAGTAGAAGTAAATATCAAAGTGCAACAAGTGGAACGGCAATTCCAATGGATGATATCGAAACGATGTGGGTATGGATACCGAGGTACTCTTATACAATAGGAAGTGAAGATGGGACTGCTTATTATGGAAAGAAGGGAGAATACCTAAGTAGTGTGCCAACCCAAGCCTTACCAGGAGAGATAGATATTAGATTTATCTCAAAATCAGCAAAAGAGACAGGAAGTGGGAAGTATAAAATAGCGGAAGGAGTAAAGAATTGGAGGACGCCCGATGGGTTTACATTTGGAGTAGAAGAACTATCAGGAATCTGGGTAGGAAAGTTTGAGACAAGTAGTTCAGGTCCCACTACTACAAATGGTGGAGGAAATGTAACAAACCTAGATGCGATGATAAAGCCGAATGTAACAAGCTGGAGAGGAATACAGGTCGCTAATATAGCCGAAGTTGGAAGAAATGTAACAAAGAATGGGAATCGCTATGGGTTTAGTACGAACAAGTTAGATTCCCATGCGATGAAGAATAGTGAATGGGCGCTAGCCTCCTATCTTTCCCAAAGTAGGTATGGAAAACTGGGAAATAAGAATTATAGTGGAGCGAATAAAGAGATATATCAGAATAAGTCAAATGAGTTTATAACAGGCTGTAGTTATGGAGCACCAAGTAACGGAAATACGGACTATGGATGTCAGTATACATATGAAAAAAGTCCTAGTGGAACAGGAGCATCAACGACAGGAACGATATATGGAATTTATGATATGTCAGGTGGTGCTTGGGAGTATATGATGGGAGATTATGCACCAGGAGGAGAAAAGCATTCAGGAATGAATACGACAGCCAATTCAGGCTATACAGGACTACTACAGGATGGAACCAAGATAACAGGAAAGGACTTTCTGGAAAATAAGTATTATAATTTTTATGAAAGTAGTGATTCACTAACGGCATGTAAAGGAAAAGCATGTATAAGTCAAGCGTTAAATGAGACAGCGGGTTGGTATAGAGATTATGCATATATGGTAACAGCATCATACCCATGGTTCTTGCGTGGCAGTCATTATACTTATGGTTCTCTTGCAGGCGTTTTCTATTATAATGCCGCTAATGGGAATGCCGATAGTAATGATTCGTTCCGCCTCGTGCTGAGCGCGACTTAGTTGGAAGAAGAATTTTGAAAGTATAGAGAATAAGAATATCGACAAGTATTTAGTAGAGTTTGGCTGTCTTTTTGAGAAATACGAATAAATGTATTTCTTTTTTATTTATAAAGCAAAATATTTTATGGAATTTTTTTAAAGTGCTTGTTATGATTTCCTTGTTTTTTCTATCTTTTTATAGTAAAATTACTAATAGTTTTGAGGTGATAGAATGATTCAGGTAAATAATGTAACATTACGTTTTGGAAAAAGAACTTTATTTGAGGATGTCAATATTAAGTTTACAAGTGGAAATTGTTATGGGTTAATTGGTGCTAATGGTAGTGGAAAGTCAACTTTTTTAAAAGTGTTAACAGGTGAAGTGGATACTACCAGTGGAGAGGTAATTGTAACTAAAGGGGAAAGAATTTCTGTCTTAAAACAAGATCACTACGCTTTTGACGAAATGAAGGTATTGGATGTTGTAATTATGGGAAATACCCGTCTTTATGAAATAATGCAAGAAAAAGAGAAAATGTATAGCCAAACAGAGTTTAGTGACGAGGATGGAATGCGTCTTGCGGAATTGGAAGCTGATTTTATGGAAATGGATGGTTGGAATGCTGAAAGCGACGCTGCGACACTTTTAAATAATTTAGGAGTAGAGGAGTTATACCATTCTACTCTTATGAAGGATATTCCAGTAAAGGAAAGGGTAAAGGTATTGCTAGCACAAGCGTTATTTGGAAATCCTGATATCCTACTTTTAGATGAACCTACTAATAGTTTGGATATAGAAGCTATTGAATGGTTAGAAGAGTTTTTGATTAATTTTAATAACACAGTTATTATTGTTTCTCATGACCGACACTTTTTAAATAATGTTTGTACACATATCGCCGATATTGATTATGGTAAGATTAAACTTTATATTGGAAACTATGATTTTTGGTATCAATCTAGTGAACTTTTACAACGTCAAATGAGAGAATCTAATAAGAAAAAAGAGGATAAAATCAAGGAATTACAGTCCTTTATTGCAAGATTTAGTGCTAATGCTTCTAAAAGCAAACAAGCAACTTCCAGAAAAAAGATGCTTGAAAAAATTCAACTAGATGAAATCGTTCCATCATCTAGAAAATATCCATATATTGATTTTAAGATTGAACATTCTGCTGGAAAAGAAATTTTAAAAGTTGAGAATTTAACAAAAGAAGTAGAAGGGAAAAAGATATTAAATAAGGTATCATTTACAGTATTAAAGGGAGATAAAATTGCATTTATTGCTCATGACGACTTTGTAAAGACGACTTTGTTTAATATTTTAGCAGGTTTTGAGAAATATGATAAGGGTCTTATTGAATGGGGTAAGACTATGGAATATGGTTATTTACCTCAGGATAATACTAACTTCTTTGATACAGATAAAAATATTATGGAGTGGATTGGTACTTATTATGATATTAAGGATGAGACAATTCTTAGAGGATTTTTAGGTAGAATGCTATTTTCTGGTGAAGATGTATTTAAAAAGGTCAATGTTTTGTCTGGTGGAGAGAAGAGTCGTTGTATGTTGTCAAAAATAATGTTAGAAGGGCCTAACTTTTTAATACTAGATGAGCCTACAAACCATTTGGATTTAGAAAGTATTACTTCCTTAAATAAGGGATTAGTAAATTTTCAAGGAGAAGTATTATTTACCTCACGCGACTATGAGTTAAATAGTACCGTTGCAAATCGAATTATTGAAATAAAAGATGATGGGACGATTATTGATCGCAGATTATCTTATGAAGAGTATATAAAAAATACTAAATCTTAAATTAAAATTGGCCATACCATCATACAGTATGACCTTTTTTTACTTTTGCTAACATTTAATGCACGTTCAAATAAGCATACATATTAAAATATTTTCATGATAAAAAGTATTCTTATCAAGATATTTTTACTTGACCTTTTTCACAGCGATTGCCCCAAGCATCAATTAATTTGTTATCTTTTTTTATGCAGACAATTTCACAGTTATTAGGACATCTATGGCAATTTGTTCCTAGTGTTGAAAAATTATGTTCACCAATTTCAAAATTGAAGTGCATCTCTTCTTGTCCCTTTGATAAAATGGCAACACCAATGGCACCCATTAAATGTCCATTTTCATCTGTTATGACATTGCAACCTAAAATGTCTTCAAACGCTTTCACTACGCCTATATTTTTACTAACTCCACCTTGAAAAATAATAGGTTCTATAATTCTTTTTCCTTTTCCTACATTATTTAAATAGTTTAAGGCAACACTGCGACAAAGCCCTGCCACAATATCATTTTTTTTATGTCCCATTTGAGCTTTATGTACCAAATCACTTTCCGCAAATACAGTACATCTTGCAGCGATTGGAGTAGGATTTTTAGAAGAAAGAGCGATACTCCCAAATTCTTCAACAGGAATATCTAGACGTTTTGCTTGGCTGGATAAAAAAGAGCCAGTTCCAGCAGCACACAAAGTATTCATAGCATAATCAGTAACAATACCGTCATCCACTAAAATAATTTTAGAATCTTGTCCTCCAATTTCTAGAATCGTTCTAATATCAGGATGGTATGATAATGTTCCAATGGCATGTGCTGTAATTTCATTTTTTATGATACTAGCGTTTAGCATTGCTCCAATTAATTTTCTAGCGGAACCTGTAGTTCCTACACCAACAATTTCAATATCTTTACTTTGTTTTTTTAACTCTTTTAAAAGTTTTTTAACAGCTTCGATAGGATTTCCTTTTGTCATTAAATAACAACTTGCTAAAACTTGATTATTTTTATCAATCACAACACCTTTTGTAGAAATAGAACCAATATCTACTCCTAGATATCCTTTTTGCATAATTTCTCCTTTCGTAAATAAATTAAATCGTAAAATGCTTCTAGTCTTGTCTTTATACCTTCCTGTGATGTTTGATTGTCAAATGAAAAAAATAGAATAGGAATATTAGCGTCACTTGCCGCCTTTTGAATGATAGGTAAAGCGCCAATTTCTGGAGTACATCCAAATGGCTTTGTATGAATAATTCCATCAAAGTGATGTTTTTTCGCGTATAGTACTCGGTACACATTATCTAAGCCATCAGCCCCTAATGTATATTTACAATACTTCCTACTTTTAAAAAGCATATATTTAGTATGGAACGCTTTTTGCCATAATAGATAACTCAAATTAGTAAATCTTTTAATCTCAATATTCATCTTTGCTAATTCCTCCTCTAGAAAATAGGTTGAGAAGGGCTCCATTGCCGTATAAAGTTCTCCAATTACAGCAATTTTCAAAGTGTTTTTTGGTTTTGCAACAGGAAGCTTTTTTAGTTTTTTCTTAAAATTCCAATAAATCTTTGTTAGGGAAAAAATGTAATTTGTTTCTTCCATTTTTTTAAACATTTCTATTTTTAGATTTTGAAAACTATGTTTTTCTTTCTCAAAACCGATATTCTTTCGAATGTAGTTGTCACATTTATCCATGTAATAAATAAAAAATACAGTGTAGATAATAGTATGAATAAAAGAAGAAAACTTTAGTTTGGGGTTTAATTCCTTAAAAAGATGGAAGGTTTCAAAAATACGAACATGATCTCTACTGATTAATTTAAAAAAATGGAAATTATAGTTTAAGTCTTTTAAAATCTTTTCTTGTACTTCTGCATAATAACGATACCTACATCCACCACCAGCTTGAAATAAAATAGTCGCACCATTATCAAGCGCTTCGATGTAGTTTCCTAAGTTATATTTAAAAGGAACACAAACAGTATCAGGGGCGTATTTGCTACCAAGTTCAATTGTCTTTTTTGTAATAGGTGGTGCAGGGATTACTTCTTTTTTTGTAAGTTTTCTAAGTAGTTTTGCAATAGGAATGTGATAATCTCCTAAGTGAGGAAAACTAATGATGTCTTTCACAATGAACCTCCTTTTTTGCTCGTAATATATCAAAGAAACTTTCTAATCTTGTAAGTAGGCCAGTTTGACTATTTTCATTTTCAAAAACTAAATATAAAATAGGAATATCTATTTTTCTTTTAATCATTTCAACGGCAAGAGAATCTGGACCACATGGAAAAGAGGAAATTAAAATCATACCATCTACCTTAGAATGGTAATAATGGATTCCAGCCATCACTTCCTTGTTATGAGTCCAATGAACATCTGTTGAAATAGCGCTACATTCCTCATCTACCTTTTTGGAATCTATAATATCAGAATAAATGATTTCAATATTTTCTTCTTTTAAATATTGAATAACTTCACCACTAATATAAGAATCATACATATTATAGGGGTGAGATGCTATTAGTACTTTTAACTTATTAGAATAAAGTTTTTTCTCTTGTTCTTTTATTCGGCTTTTTCGTTTTTCTTTTTCAATATCTTTAGCATATAAAAATGCATTATAGCTTTCAATATAGGAAAATCCTAATTGCTCTCCTATATGGATAAATGCAGAAGACTCCTTCTTTCTTTTATTAAGGTCAATATTGTAATTGAGAATATTAATATCATTATATAAATTGTGAACAATGTCATATAAAGCATTGAAGTTCGTACAAACCTGTTCTTTCTTTTTTACACAAAACATTCTAGGAACTAGAATATAGTCACACTTACCTTTAAGATTATCAATATGCCCTAAATATATTTTTAAAGCAAGACAAGCTTCATCAATACTTTTTTCTTCTCCTTTTCGTAATATTTCTTTATTAGTATCATCACTATAGATAATATCTACATTTAGTTTTTCAAAGAAAGCAGTCCATAAATCATTATAATAATAAAAGAGCAGTGCTTTAGGAATTCCGACTTTTATTTTCTTCATATTCCAACATCCTTTCTCTAAAATCTATGTATATCAGCAATAATACTTTCGTACTTTTATAATCAATTTATGACAAAATTATATAAAAGTAGTCCTTGCATAAATTTAGAAAGAATGTATAATAGCAAAAAGGAGGTTTATTATGGGAGAGATTGTAGAAGGAAGAATAATAGAAGATATGATGGAGCATGAGAAAAAGTTCCTTCATATGTTAGGACTTTCTATGATAGAAAGTTTTAGCAGTAGTAAAATTGATATTGTAAATAGTGATGGTGTGATAGTAGGGCTTATTGAAAAACGAAAAGTATATAATCAAAATAAGAAGAAAAACTTACCTGCTGTATTTGGTTATCATACAGAGGTAAAGAGTGATACTATTATTTATGATGCAACTAGAAGATTGGATACTTCCCATCATAATTTTCAATATGAATTTAAAATAAAACAAGGAAATGAGTGGAGTGACGCTTATCTTGCTTTAGGGGAAAATGTTGATTTTTTTCTAAAAAATGGACAAGGACGTGTAGAGTTTAGTATGAATGATGACAGAATGTATTTAGGCATGATGGGGGATATTCTGGGTATAAAAAAAGAGGAAACGATTGTTGTAGGTTTGAGAGATACGAATAAGAAGTACTCTTATACATGTAGTAATAATGAGAAGGAAGGGAATAAAGAAGAGGGTAGTTATAGTGCAACTTTTGATATAGAATTTGTAGAAGATAGTGGTTGTTCCTTGGATGAGAAAAATATTAGTATTAAGAGAAAAATGTGGAAAGATGGAGAAATCGTTGAAGTTGAGGAATCTAGAATGAGTGGAACTATTGAAGGAATTATTAGTAATGATTCTTTAGCAAAAGGTGAATTTCATAATTTTGGAACTATACTAAACACTATTTTTCGCTCAGAGGAAGATGCTATGGTACAACTTTTAGGGGAAAGGCGTTTACAAATTCCGGAAATAAGGGCCTTTCTTTCTGATATAAATGAAAAAGCGGAAGCTTCTCAATTATTTAAAGTTAAAAAAATATAAGATAGGAAGATATTGGAATTAAGACATCAATATCTTTTCTTATTGCCTATTTGATTTACTTTTTCGTCGATTTGTGGTATAATAAAGCCATTGGGAGGGATACTTTATGAAAAAGCAAAAAAAGAATACAGTTGATATAGATAAATTAAAAAACGGAATTATCATTACTTTGATATTAATTATTGTTTTTGGTGGAAGCTTTATGGCAAGTCAACTTAGTGTCAGGGATTTGGAGAGTAATACTAATAAAGGTTCGGAAAGTGTAATGAGTGATTCTAATAAAGCAGCAGAGGAAAGCGCTGCTATTAGTGAGGATGAAAAAAAGGAATTATCAGAAATAGATGTAGAGAAGTATTTAGAGTTAAAAGATGAGAAAGAGGCTTCTGTTATTTATATCGCAAGACCTACTTGTCAGTATTGTCAAATTCAAGAGCCGATTATTAGAAATGTGGCATACGAATATAATCTTACTATTCATTATTTAAATACAGATGAGATGAGTAGTGAGGACTCTAGAGAGTTTGTTAAATCTGATGATGCATTTAAAGAAGGTTTTGGAACGCCTTGTACTATTGTTGTAAAAGATGGAAAGATTGTTGGTAAAGTAGAAGGATTAATGGACCGTCAAACAATGGTGGATTTCTTTAAAAGTAATGGAATTATTATAGAGTAGGAGTGAATAAATGGAAAAGAGTGTTTATGAACAAGCATTGGAATTTAAAAGAAAATATCCATTAACAATTGCTTGGCGTCTTCAGAAGAATTCTTCTATTATAGAAAGGCATTTGAATCCTGATGAGAAGGTATTATATGTATTTGTGGCACAAAAGAATGATAATCCTTTTAATATTTTAGGAACAGCAGTAGTAGCATTAACAAACCAGAGAATTTTAATTGGTAGAGATCGTGTTGTAATTGGATATTTTGTGGATTCTATAACACCAGATTTGTTTAATGATTTAAAAATTAGAAGTGGTATTCTTTGGGGTAAAATTGATATTGATACAGTAAAAGAATTTGTAACATTTTCAAATATTGCGACAAATGCTTTACCAGAGATTGAGACAAAGATTTCCTCTTTCATGATGAAAGAAAAGAAAAAGTATGGAGTTCATATGGCATAAAAAAAACTGTAGAAAAAGGGAAAAAATTCTACAGTTTTTTGTATGTAGAGTAGGGAAAAGTGAGTCTCATAAAGGTAGATACTTTATGATGGGAAAATATGAATACTTTTCTACTATCTACTATAGTAAATATACAATAATTTTGTCATATTTTCAATGAAAAGAGCGAAATATAAGAGGAATATTTACTAATTTTTTTATAAGAGTTCATCTTTATTCGTCATCCTAGTAGTCATATTATGGATATGGTATTTACTCTATTGCTAAATTCGACAATCATAATAAAATAGTCATCTCTCTTGTCATACTATTTTTATTTATTAGTACACAATGGCTAAACTTATCTTTCTCATAAAGTATCTACCTTTGTGATAGGAATAAAAAAGAAGAAATACAAAAAACGATAAAATGTGATAAAGAGAATCAGTAGAATGAAAAAGAGAAGAGTGATAGTATGATAGAAAAAGTAAAAGAAAAGATAAAAGACTTGTCAAAGGATAATAAGAAGTTACTTACTTATTGTGTAATAGGAGTATTTGTTTTAATAACGATTATAGGAGGAAGTTATGCGATACTAAGTCTAACACTATCGGGAAGAAAAGAATTAGAAATAGTGGCAGGAACACTTGCGGTAAGATATACAGATGGAAATATTATAAATCTCGAGAATATGTATCCCGTAAGTGATAAAGAAGGAATGCAAAATACATCGAGTGGATTTAGTGTAGAAAATACAGGAGAGTTAAGAGTAAAGTATGATGTATCACTAGAACTAGGAAAAAGTAAAGATGAATTAGATGCTAAGTATGTAAGATATGCAGTAAGAGAAAAAGGAGGCCAGTGGAGTAGCCCTGCATCATTAAAAGATGGGTTAGTGTTAATAAGGGATATAGAAATAGACCCCAAAGAAAAAAGAGAGTATGAGTTAAAGTTATGGGTAGATAGAAATACAGGAAATGATGCACAAGAGAAGACATTTAAAGGAAAAATAGTAGTAAGTGCCGTACAAGTAA
>CAJUHO010000038.1 GCA_910586195.1 uncultured Bacilli bacterium | reverse complement strand
TTTCTCATCACACTCACCTACTATCTTCTTAAATCATACCTTAATTAAAAAAAATAAGCAATAAAAAATGCCTATTTTAATAAATTAAATTTCTCTACAAAATAACAATTTAACTCATCTTTTAATAAAGAAATTTTCTCATTCACTATCGATAAATTATTACTATACTCTACGTATATCGGAAAACTTTCTATCTTCTTCAGAAGAACATCTAACTCTTTCTTCACATCATCATCTTGAAAGTTTCCTCTTACATATTTTTTTTGTTTTTCTTTTAAGGTTTCAATCAACTGCAATAATTCTTTATTATTCTCTATTTTTTCTCTTAGCAAAATACACTTTTCAAATTCACTACTTACTTTTATATTATTTATAATATCATCTAATATAAAAAAGATATTATCTTTCATAGAGTTCTCCATCTAAACTCCAAGTTTTAGCATCTGTAATCTTAACTTCTATAATAGTTCCTACCTCTACATTTGCGCCAGTAAAATTTACTAGCTTATTACTTTCTGTATACCCAAAATACATGTTGTTATTTTTTAGTGATTTTCCTTCTACTAAAACTTTTTGTACTTGTCCAATTTGATTTTTGTTGTTTTTTAAAAAATATTGATTCACCATTTCATTTAAACGATATAGTCTTTTTTCCTTTTCATTAAGAGAAACATCATCGGAAAGATTTGCTGCAGGGGTATTTTCTCTTGGTGAATAAATGAAAGTAAAAGCATTATCATATTGACAATATTCTACTAAATCTAGAGTCTCTTGAAAATCCTCTTCACTTTCCCCAGGAAAACCAACAATAATATCTGTAGAAATGGCCATTTCTTTTCGTATATTTTTCAATTTATCAAAAAGTTCTAAATAAGACTCTTTGGTATAACGCCTTCCCATTCGTTTTAATATTGTATTAGAGCCAGACTGTACTGGTAAGTGAATGCTAGGCATAATATTTTCGTATTTGCCAATTTTTTCAATCATTTTATCTGTAAAATCCCATGGATGCGAAGTAACAAAGCGAATTCTTGGTATATTCATTTTGGCAATATCTTCTAACAATTCTCCTAATCCATAGTCTTCATACAAATCCTTTCCATATGCATTTACATTTTGACCTAATAACGTTACTTCTTGATAGCCATCATTTATTAAATCTGCAATCTCCTTTAATATATCTTCCTTCCTTCTACTTCTTTCACTTCCTCTTGTATAAGGAACGATGCAATAAGTACAAAATTTATTACAACCATAAATAATATTTACATAAGCCTTATAACTTTTATCACGTATGACCGGCGCATTTTCCACAATATCTAGATTATGAGAATAAACCTCTATTTCTTGATTTCTATTCGTAATTGCACTATCTACCACTTGAGGTAGTTGGTAAAGATTATGGGTACCGATTACAAAATTCAACCATTTATATTTTTTCTGGATTTTCTCAACTACACCTTCTTCTTGTGCCATACAACCACAAAGCCCTACTACAATATTTCTATTTTTTTCTTTTAGGTTTTGAATTCTCCCTAACATTCCAAAGGCCTTATTATGGGCATTTTCTCTAATAGAACATGTATTTAATAATAATAAATCTGCCTGTCTATAATCGTTTTCCTCTATAAATCCTAACTCTTCAAGCATTGCCTTAATATTTTCACTATCATGTTCATTCATTTGGCATCCATAAGTTTTCAAAAAATATTTTTTTCCACAATATTTGTTCTTTAATTCTTTTTTTAAATTATAATCTAAAGTTTGATATTCTACTTTTTCACGTTTTTTGGCTTCTTTATAATTTGGTAAATGCATATTTTCACTTCCATTTCTTCTTGCTATAGTATAAGAGAAAATGCTTATAATTGCAAGTTAATATATAACAAAAAACAAGCAAATTCTAACTGTATATTTTAAAAAAAATGGAAAATACTATGAATAGAAAATAGTGTTTTAGCACTCTTGCTTGACAATTGCCAAAATCAGTGTTATAACTATTTACAGAAAGGAAAGGTGATAGTTATGTTACCAAGAAAATTTTATTTTGATAATACATTAGATCAATTTTTTGAAGATGAGGGAGCAAAAATGAAATGTGATATATATCAAAAAAATAATACTTATCATGTTGAAATGGATTTACCTGGGTTTTCTAAAAATGAGATTAAAATTGAATGTAATAAAGGAAACTTAGTTGTGACAGCGGAAAAAGAAGAAAAAACAGAAGAGGAAAATAGTGAAAAAAAATATTTACGCCGCGAAAGAATTTATGGTAAATATTCCCGTAGTTTTTATCTAGGTGATATTGATGAAGAAGCAATCGAAGCTGAATATACAGATGGTACTTTACATATCTCAATTCCTAAGATAAATGAAGAGCAAAATAAAAGACAAATTAACATAAAATAAAATTATTACGATATTAAAACAAGGCAACATTTTTTAGTTACCTTGTTTTTTATTCAACTGTTACCGATTTAGCTAAATTTCTAGGATAATCAATTTCACAATTTCGAAGCTTTGCTGTCTCATACGATAGAAGCTGTAAAACTGGAATGATTAATAATGGCTGTACAAACTCATTAACGGTATTTACTACTATTTTCATATCAGAAAAAGTATCTAGTTCATCGGTTGTAATAATAATACATTTTGCTCCTCTTGACTTCACTTCTTCTATATTAGAGGTCATCTTTTCTTTCACTTTAGAATTCGTAATTACTGCAATCACTGGTGTTTGTCCTTGAATTAGGGATATAGTCCCATGTTTTAGCTCTCCTGCCTGATATGCCTCACTATGGATATAGGCAATTTCTTTTAGTTTTAAACTTCCCTCTAAGCAAAGAGCATAATCTATTTGTCTGCCAATAAAAAAGGCATTTTCATTCTGATAGAGTTGCAAAGCGAAACCTTTATAATCTCTTTGTAGTATATCTTTCAAAAGATCTGGTAACATACGAAACGAATACAAAATATTCTCTACCTTTTCATTATCTAATTTTCCACACATAACACTGCCCTTTAACGCTAATAATGAAAGATAGGTTACCTGCAAAATATATGCTTTAGTAGTGGCAACAGCAACTTCTATCCCAGCTTTAGTAAAAATTACATTATCGACCTCTTTCGCAATTGTTGAATTTTCCTCATTAACAATTCCCAAGGTAGCCATACCTTCTTTTTTTGTCTTTCTTAAGGCTGCTATAGTATCTGCAGTCTGTCCTGATTGGGAAATGAAAATGGCTAATGTTTTTCGGTTATAAATAATATTACTATAACGATATTCACTAGCAGCCTCAATCTTCGTGGGAATTCCCACATATTTTTCTATTAAATTTTTCCCAATCATTCCTGCATATAAGGAACTTCCACAGGCAACAACATGAATTTCCTCATAATCACTAATATCTAACATTGTATCTATTAGTGACTCTTTAGATTTTATAATATTTTTTAATGTTGATTCTAGTAGAAAAGGCTGTTCCATAATTTCCTTTAACATATAATGAGAAAATTGACCTTTTGAAATACTGCCTATTGCCTTTTTTTCTATATTAATATTTTTTTCTACTTTCTTCCCCATAGCATTTAATACTTTCCATTCCCCCTTACCTAAAACAGCAATTTCCCCTTCTTCTAAATTAACATATTTATCAGTAAATTCTAGGATTGCATTTATATCGCTAGCAATAAAATTTTCTTCCTCTCCTATACCAACTATTAACGAAGAATCTTTTCGAGTTGCATAGAGATGTTCTGTATCTTTATCTACTAAAATACCAAGTGCATAAGAGCCTATTATTTGATTTAAACTTTTAGAGATTGCCTTTATAATATCATTTTGATAATTATAATCTATTAAAGCTGCTAAAACCTCACTATCTGTTTCACTTTTAAACTGATATCCTTGATGTTGAAGTTTATTTTTTAAATCATTAGCATTTTCTATAATACCATTATGAACAATCGTAATTGTTCCTACTGTATGTGGATGAGAATTTATCTTACTAACGGAACCATGAGTAGCCCATCTAGTATGAGCAATACCTAAGTTACTATTTATTATAGATGATTTTTCTAACTGTTTTTCTAAATCCCTTATTGTACCAACACATTTAATTGTTTGTAACTCTTCTTTATTTAAAAGACTAAGGCCTGCTGAATCATATCCACGATATTGCAATCTCCCTAATCCCTGTAATAACACTTTTTCTGGTCTCTGGTAACCAATATAACCTATAATTCCACACATATATTTACCCCTTATACTAATTTTATAAAAAACGAAGTGACTACTTCGTTTTCATCATGCCTAATACAATTGTATTCAATATAACACAAAGCATTGTAATAGAAATTAAAAAAAAGTTATTTTGACAATACGTAATATTAATATCATATAAAATACTAGGAGAAAGCTTTACTAACATAATTCTTGTAAATATGATTCCTAAATAAAATGTCAAAACAATCGAAAAAATATTATAACTTTTTGATTGTCTAGCAAAATCTCTTTTAGCTAAAAATATAAATAAAGAAAGGCCAATAAAGATTAAAACCATGATTAGAAATATAATACCATGCCAGTTCGACTTTAAAATATAAGGTAATAAAAATATTACCATTAACAAAAATAAAACTTCTGATATTAGTCCCATATAATATAAAATTTTATTCATAGTAATCAAAATCCTCATTTTTTTCTATTATGGTTGTTTGTTCTATTTCATCTTGAAATAATTGATCAAATCGTGGTATTTCCTTATCGATTACATCCTGATAAATATTTTTGGAATTCATAATTGCCTTTTTAAAATCTATAATATTTACTTCATTTCGATTATCAAAAATGGCATAGGAAAACGCCTGTTGTACAATTGTTAAAGCAATATCAGGATATCTGGAACCAATTTCATATACTCTTCGATACTCACTTGTGATATCAGTAATAAATGCCATAATTCTTTGTTGAATAAATGGACTATATAACATTTTGGCACCTGTTCTTTTTTCGATTTTCGGAAGTGTTCCCAAAAGAATAGATACAGTCTCTTCTGCTGTTGGTTCTTTCACCTCTACCTGTTGAAAACGCCGTACAAAGGCCTTATCTCTTAAAATATATCTTTCATACTCTTCTGTAGTAGTAGCACCAATTACTTTAATATCTCCTCTATCGAGACCTGGCTTAAACATATTAGCAAAATCTAGCGATTCACCTTTAGAACCCATCAACGTATGAATCTCATCAATAAATAAAATTAAATTGCTATATGATTTTACCTCATCCAATAAAATTTGGATTCTACTCTCGCCTGTTATGGGGTCAACACCTAAAAGTGCTGAAGTGTTTACCTTAATAATCGTATAATCCTTTAGGGCATTAGGAATATTTCCAATTAAAATTCGATAAGCAAGCCCCTCCACAATTGCTGTTTTTCCTACTCCAGGTTTTCCTGTTAAAATGGCAGATTTATCAGGAGTCAAAAGCGTTAAAACCAACTGCTTAATTTGTTCATCTCTACCAATAGCTGGATTCGTAATATATTTTTTTTCTGTAAAATTTTCTCCATAAGTTTTTAAAATACTAATCCGTTTTTTCTTGATATTAAATTCTTCATTCATATTGTTGCCTCCTTATATTATTATATCATAATTTTTAAAATATCAGAGTAGAAAACTTCTGACAATTTCTTAATTTTTTTTGCCAAAAATAAAAGAGCTTTAATAAAAACTCTTAATTTTGCTTACGTGCCATAACAACAAGAACAACAACTCCACCAATAATCAATACACTAATTACTAAAATAATGATGTCAGACGTAGAAGAATCTTTGGCATTATTTTCTACTACACTATTACTAACTGTGGTATCTACTCCAAGCTCCTTCATTACATCATAGCGATCTTCTTTTTCATATTCTTCTTTGATTAAAGATTCAATTTGTTCATTCATACTAGATGCATAACCAGGAAAAGTCTGTTTACCAATAATGATAAATGGTACTCCAGTCACTTCCGTCCCAAGTTTTTCGGCCGCCTTTTCCATTAATGTTCCGTTATCCCCGTTAGACCAAACCTCATAAGTAATTACATTAAAATATTTTCCATAATCATCAATAATACTTTCTAAATACTCTAAAAATTCATGGCAATGTGAACATCCATTTCCACGAAACAAATAAATGTTTACTTTTCCTTCTTGATTATTTTTATAATCACTATGATCAAAGGCAATTGCTTCCTCAGCACAAGCTTCCTGAATCGACATTGCATTTCCCTTTAAATCTTCTTCTGCCATTACGGTCATTGGTAAAATCATAAAAACGGCTGTTATTATAGTTACTAATTTCACAAATAATTTTTTCATTTTATACCTCTTTTCTTTTGGGAAATCCCATACCTCTTATTATACTAGTTTTTTTCAATATTTCATCATTTTTTTAAATATATTCACGATAATGCTGTAATACATCTAGCATTTCGCTTGTAATAATAGGATTAACTTGATTATCATGTATGCTTTTTAAAAGAAGGGAATCGACTTTTTCAAGTGGAGTGTATAATAATGTAAAATTCCCTCTTTTTTCCTGCTCATCTAACTTTCTTGCCTCTTTCTTAGGAGATTCATCTGTATATATTAAATAATAGTAATTAATTATTTTACAATTTTTATTACTATTTAAATAATTTTGATGGTATTCAATACGTTTTAAAAAGGGTGACAAATTATTCTTTATAGAAATCCCTGTTTCTTCTTTTATTTCTCTTTGCAGACATTGAAAAATAGTTTCACCTTCTTTTAGATGTCCTCCTGGAAACTGATATGTTTTATATGAATATCCTAATAAAAGTTCATTTTTTGAATTAATCATTAAAGCCTTTGTTCTAATAATAGTATCGTCTATTTGTTCTTCCTGTAAATCAAAATTATTATAAATAAGTTCCTGCATAATGTATTTCTCCTGATCATTTTTCTTATTATATTATTTATTTATACATTATATCATACTATTTTCTCATAAAATATCAATAATACTTTAAATTATCTTTTAAGAAATCTGTGGCATACTAAAAAGGAGGGTGATAATGTATGAGAAAATTAATGAAATATCTGTTGTCTTTCAGTATTTTAATGTTTCTGGGCATATACGTTACCACAAATTACGATACTCTAAAACCTGTTTTTGAAGAATTATTAGACACAACGCTTACTGTTGCCAAAAATAAAACAGATGATTTACAAAAAATTATTGCTAATGGTTATTTAGTAAAAGAAGATGAGGCAGCTTCATTAGAAGATTCTAATATCACAGGAAGTCGCTATAGTTTTAATAAAATTTATTATCCTTATTATGAAATGTTGACTATTAATGAAAAAACACTTTACAGACAAGTTTTTGCTAATGTTAATAGTATGAATAAGACTTTTGTTCCTGTTATTAGTGTTTCTAAAGAAGAGGTAGCAAGAACTGTAGAGGCTGTCTATAATGATCATCCTGAACTATTTTGGCTTAATACTATCTACTCTTATAAATATAAGGCAAATGGGAGTATTGTACAAATTATATTAGAGTTTAATGATACGGCAAATAATATAGAACAAGCTAAGGAAGTTTTCAATGAGCGTGCTAATAAGATTATAAAAAAAGCAAGTACTCTAAACTCAGACTATGAAAAAGAAAAATATGTTCATGATACTATTATTCAATATGCAAACTATAGCCTAGACGCTCCACTAAGTCAAAGCGCTTATAGTGCATTAGTATATGGAGAAACAGTGTGTGCTGGATATGCTAGAGCATTTCAATATATTATGACAAATCTTGAAATTCCAACTTTTTATGTAACTGGTTATTCTAATGGTGAACATGCTTGGAATATAGTAAATCTATCAGATGGCTGCTATAATGTTGATTTAACTTGGAATGATACAAATCCAATATCTTATACTTATTTTAATCTAACAGACAAGGAAATATCTAAAACCCATAGTCGAAAGGGACTATCTGAATTATTATTTTCATGTAATGCTACAACAAATAAAAAAAGAGACTCTTCTAGTAAGAATTCTCAATACAAAAATATTATAATTCCAGAAGATTAAAAAGAGTTTATAAAAAATAAAAGGGAAAGAGAATATTACACAGATGATAAGTATCCTAAGCCCTTTTGAATACGTTCGTTCTTTACGAATGCATTTTTCTATTTGTTTTGCTGAGAACGGATTTCCATCAGAAAAACATAGGATTTTTTTAATATATATCTTCCATTTCTAATTGATATTTCTTTTTACCACGATTATCTTTCCCTAGTATTCTTTTGTTATACTCTTAATTCCAATAGCTTTTTGTTTCATCTCTTGATATAACATGTTTATTATTCCGAAGTCCACTTTTTATTTTTTCACATAAAAAAATACCTCTTAGATTCTTTTTATTTAGCCTGAACCTTAAAGGTATTATAATCGATTTTCTCTTTTATTATTTTGCTTCTATAATAAGTTTTATTGCGGTTCGTTCTTCTCCGTCAATAGCAATATCAGTAAATGCTGGGATACAAACCAAATTTTTTCCAGAAGGAGCAACAAAGCCTCTTGCGATAGCGATTGCTTTAATTGCCTGATTTAGTGCGCCTGCTCCCACTGCTTGAATTTCTACACTGCCCTTTTCTCTAAAAACGTTAGCCAATGCACCAGCAACACTATTAGGATTTGATTTTGACGAAACTTTAAGTGTTTCCATGACATTTCCTCCTTATATCTATAGTCACTATAAATATATGAAATAAAATTTTTTTATATACCTATTGTTTCATTCCATTTTATCTATTATCTCCTATATTCTAGATAATGATTACTTAATACAAGGCAAAATGAATAATCAAAAATATAGGAACCACAGGTTGGTGCATAAATAAAAATATCAGAAATAGATTTATTATAATATATACCACCACGTACAAACCATGGAGCATCACTTTGTATCATACTATGATTATTATCCAAACTTTCACTTTCCATTGTCGTTGCTATTTTCCCCGTTATGATATTTAGAGAATCCTTTCTGCACTGCTTGTAAATAAGACATAGAAAAATCCTCTCACTATCAAAAATAAACTGATAATTCCTATTATTACTATATAATTACTTTTCTTTAATTTCTTCTATTGATATTTTATTCTTCTTAACATTCTCTAACCTCTCTCTTATCATAAAGTTAAATACTTTATGAATTTTTTATTTTGTACAAAATTTTATTATATTTTTTAAAACTTCTAAATTCTCTAACGAGGCAACTATATCACGCTCAACACAAGACGGAACGAACCATCACCATAGTCATTCCCAATAGCGGCATCATAATAGAAAACACCTGCAAGACCATTATTACGATAATGACCGCTACGCAAGGACCACGGATATCGTACTGTTATTATATTTTTATAATCTCCATACCAGCCTGCTGTCTCATTTAAGGCTTGACTGATACACGCTTTTCCTTTACATGCTGTTAGTGGATCACTACTTGTATAAAAATCATAATACTTATCTTCCAAAAAGTCCTTTCCTGTTATTTTTGTTCCATCCTGTAATAGTCCTGTATATCCTGAATGGGCTGTCATACTCAGTCCTGAATGTTTTTCTCCTCCTGCTGCATAATCTCCCATCATATACTCCCAAGCACCTCCTGACATATCATAAATTCCATATATCGTTCCTGTCGTTGAGGCTCCCATTCCTTTAGGAGACTTTTCATATGTATATTGACATCCATAATCCGTATTTCCATTACTAGGACTTCCATAACTACACCCTGTTATATATTCATTTGACTTATTTATATAAATTTCTTTATCAGTACCTATATAACTCTTATTTCCCAGTTTTCCATACTTACTTTGGGAAAGATAGGCAACTAGCGCCCATTCACTATTCTTCATGGCATGAGAATCTAACTTGTTCGTACTAAATCCATAGCGATTCCCACTTTTTGTTATATTTCTTCCAACTTCGGCTATATTTGCAACCTGTATTCCTCTCCAACTCGTAACATTTGGCTTTATCATGGCATCTAAGGTTGTTACATTTCCTCCTCCATTTGTAGCAGAAGGATTACTACTACTCGTCTCAAACTTTCCTATCCATATTCCTGAAAGTTCCTCTGTTCCAAATGTAAATGCGTCGGGCGTTCTCCATCCACTTCTCTTTTCTGCCACTTTATATTGGACACTTCCTAGTTCTTTCTCACTCTTCTTTATAAACTTCACATCTATCTCTCCTGGTAATGCCAAAGTTGGGGTACTATTTAGATATACTCCTTTTTTACCATAATAATTTTCTCCATCTTCGCTTCCTATCGTATAAGAATATCTTGGGATATACACCCACATCGTTTCAATATCACTCATAGGAATTGCTGTTCCACTTGTCGCACTTTGATATTTACTTCGACTTGCAGATGTTACTGTGACAGCATTCGCCCACTTTCCAAAATCATAATCATACCAATTATTATTGTCTGCCTTTTCCCAACTACTACTAGATTCATTCCATACTACTTTTATCATATTAGCTTCTGTATCTACTACTGGAATGATTCCTTCTACTATTTTCTTACCACTTGGAAAAGCTAACTCCTTATTATATAGTCCTCCATTACTCCCAAATATCATTACCTCATCTTTATCTGTATTGTTTGCTATCTTCAAACGATACGTTTTTACTCCATTATTCCTTATTACTTCTCCTTCTTCTCCCATGGGTTCATCCTTTGTACTATCGTAACTCACATTGACACCATCTACTACTTCATACCAAAAATTAAACTTTGCGTCTCGTCCATTTTCATTCTTCAAAGTAATTATTATCTCTTTACTCTCTCCACTTTTGATTATCATACTATGTTTATTATCTAGACCATCACTTTCT
>CAJUHO010000037.1 GCA_910586195.1 uncultured Bacilli bacterium | reverse complement strand
CTGGAAAATGGGCCAATGCAGTAACTGTGACAAGTGACAGTAGAAGTAAATATCAAAGTGCAACAAGTGGAACGGCAGTTTCTATGAGTGATATCGAGACGATGTGGGTATGGATACCGAGGTATTCTTATACAATAAGAAGTGAAGATGGAACTGTTTATTATGGAAAGAAGGGAGAATACCTAAGTAGTGTGCCAACCCAAGCATTGCCAGGAGAGATTGATATTAGGTTTATCCCAAAATCAGCAAAAGAGACAGGAAGTGGGCAGTACAAAGTGGTAGAAGGAGTGAACAATTGGAGAACACCAGATGGATTTACGCTTGGAGATGAAGAGTTAAGTGGAATCTGGGTAGGAAAGTTTGAGACAAGTAGTTCAAGTCCTACCGCCACAGATGGTGGAGGAAATGTCACAAACTTGAATGCCATGATAAAGCCGAATATCACAAGTTGGAGAAGTATACAGGTCGCAAATATTGCCGAAGTCGGTAGAAATATGACAGTGAGTGGGAATCGATATGGATTTAGCACGAACAAGTTAGATTCTCATGCCATGAAGAATAGTGAATGGGCGCTAGTTGCCTATCTTTCGCAAAGTAAATATGGAAAACTGGGAAATAGGAATTATAGTGGAGTGAATAAAGAGATATATCAGAATAAGTCAAATGATTTTATAACAGGTTGTAGTTATGGGTCCCCTAGTAATGGAAATAAAGATTATGGGTGTCATTATACGTATAACGTAAGTCCAGAAGGAACAGGAGCATCAACGACAGGAACGATATATGGAATTTATGATATGTCAGGTGGTGCTTGGGAGTATATGATGGGAGATTATGCACCAGGAGGAGAAAAGCATTCAGGAATGAATACGACAGCCAATTCAGGCTATACAGGGCTACTACAGGATGGAACAAAGTTTACGGGAAAGAACTTTCTGGAAGATAAGTATTATGATTTTTATGAAAGTAGTAATCCACTAACAGCGTGTAAAGGAGCATCATGTACAGCGCATGCCTTAAATGAGACAGCGGGCTGGTATGGAGATTATGCATATATGATAACAGCACAATACCCATGGACTGTGCGCGGCGGCAACTATTATAATAATAGTGATGCGGGTGTTTTCTATTATAGCACCTACAATGGCCATATCGCTGGTGGTGGATCGTTCCGCCTTGTATTAAGTATTAGCTAAAAATACTAAGATTAAAATACTTTTTCTTAGTATTTTTTTTAAATATTAGAAAAATTCATGGTATAATACAGAAGGAGAAAAAATTAACTATTTTGTAAAGAAAAGGAGGAAAAGTATGCAAGAGATGTTATCGAGAGAAGAAGTAGAACATGTTGCACAACTTGCAAAAATAAAGATAAGTGAAAAAGACTTAGAAAAATATCAAATAGAGCTAAAAAAGTTATTGAATGATGTAAAAAAAATACACAATGTGAAGGGATATGATGATGACTTTTTGATTACACCAACAAATGAAGTTTGTGTGTTACGAGATGATGTAGAAACTAAGATGTTAAAACCAGAGGAGGTTTTAAAGAATGTTCCAAGACATAATGGAAATTATATAGAAGTGCCGGTGGTTATCAATGAGTAGATATTTAGAAAAAAGTGTAGTAGAACTACATGAATTATTAAAGAAAAAAGAGATTACGCCTAAGATGTTAGTAGAAGAGTGTTTTGAGAGAATTGAGCAACATAAAGATTATAATGCCTATATTACACTAGACAAAGAAAGAGCATTAAAGGAAGCAGAAAGTCTTGAAAACATGGCAGTAGATAACATTTTGTTTGGACTTCCTATCGCTGTAAAAGATAATATCATAACCAAAGATTTAAGAACGACTTGTGCTTCACATATCTTAGATAATTTTATTCCAATTTATGATGCTACTGTCGTTGAAAAAATAAAAGCACATCATATGATTATTATTGGTAAGACGAATATGGATGAGTTTGCTATGGGTTCTAGTAGTAGGACAAGCTTTTTTGGTCCTCCTAGAAATCCTTGGAATAAAGAAAAAATTTCTGGTGGTTCTAGCGGAGGTAGTGCCACAACTATCAGTTTAGGAGATGTACCTTTTGCCCTTGGAAGTGATACTGGGGGAAGTATTAGGCAACCAGCTAGTTATTGCGGGATTGTAGGAATGAAACCAACTTATGGAAGAATTTCCCGTTATGGTTTGGTAGCTTTTGCTTCAAGTTTAGATCAAATAGGCCCTATGACGAAAAATGTATATGAAAATGCTCTTCTTTTAAATGCTTTAATTGGTAGGGATGAGAAAGACTTAACATCTTCTTATAAAGAAAAAGAAGACTTTACAAGACTAATAGGTCAAAGTGTTGAAGGAATGAAAATTGCAATTCCTAACTATTTTATGAGTGATATTGTTGATGGAGAAATCAAAGAAAAAATAATGGATACGATTGCTCTTTTAAAGAAGAAAAATATAATGGTTGATTTTTTAGATATCGCTTATTTAGAAAATGCAGTTACCCTATACCAGATTATTGCTATGGGAGAAGCAAGCAGTAATCTTGCACGCTTCGATGGTATTCGCTATGGACATGCGAAAGAAAATCCAAAAGATATCGATGATCTTTATTATGGGACAAGAGAGGAAGGATTTGGAGAAGAGGTAAAACGTCGTATTATGATAGGCTCTTATCTTTTAAGTGGTGAAAATGCAAAGGAGTACTATAATAAAGCCCTATCTATTCGTGATGATATGCGTAAAGCATTGCTTGATGTTTTTGAAAAATATGACTTTATTTTAGGTCCTACTACGACAACTACAGCATATGATTTGAAAGATTCGATGGATGATCCTTCTAAAAGTTTTTTAGATGATGTCTTGGTAATACCAGTAAATATGGCAGGACTTCCAGGTTTAAATATACCAGTTGGTCTTTCTTGTAATGATATGCCAATTGGACTCCATATTATAGGCAAACCCTTTGATGAAGCTAAAATGTATCAGTTGGCAGCCTTTATTGAAAAAGAGTTGAATTTAGATAAAAATTTAGTAGGAGGAGATTACCATGACTAATTATATTCCGACTATCGGAATTGAAGTGCATGTAGAATTAAAAACAAATACTAAGATTTTTTCACCTTCTGTAAATGGTTATGGAATGGGAGCCAATATGTTGACAAATGTTATTGATCTTGGATATCCGGGAACGCTTCCTACCGTTAATAAAGAAGTTGTAAATCAGGCAATAAAAACAGCTATTTTACTAAATTGTAAAATTAGAAAAGAAATGCATTTCGATCGAAAAAACTATTTCTATCCTGATAATTCTAAAAATTATCAGATAACACAGAACAGAACACCAATAGGGTATGATGGATATGTAGAAATAGAGCTAGGTGAAGAAAAAAAGAAAATAGAGATTGAAGAAATCCATATGGAAGAAGATACTTGTAAAAGTGCCCATAGAAAAGATGTAACATTGCTGGACTTTAATCGTGCTGGAGTGCCGCTAATAGAAATTGTTACTAAACCATGTATTTCATCAAGTCTAGAAGCAAAACTCTATATTGAAAAATTAAGAGAAATTCTTTTATATGGTGATATATCAGATTGTAAAATAGAAGAAGGAAGTATGCGCTGTGATGCGAATTTATCACTTCGTAAATGTGAAAGTGATCCCTTTGGAACTAAAGTGGAAATTAAAAATATTGGTTCCATTAATAATGTCAAACTAAGTCTAGAAAAGGAAATGATTCGCCAAGAGAAGTTACTTGATCAGGATGAGACCTTTCCTGCACAAACCAGACGATATGATGATAAATTGGGTGATACCGTTTTAATGCGTATAAAGGAAGTAGGAAATGATTATAGATATTTCCCAGAACCCGATATTCCTTTTCTTTACTTGAGTGATGAATATATTGAAAATGTAAAAAAGTCTATTCCTATGACGGCAGATGAGAGAAGAGAAGAATATCAAAGTCGTGGTATTAGTAGATTGAATGCTGATAAATTAATTATGAATCGTTCTTTAAGTGACTATTTAAACAAATTTTTATCTACTGATATTGATTTTCCTATTGCTAGTAATTTATTATTAGGCGATATTTCCTTTTATTTAAATAAACATTTTATAAAACTAGATGATACAAAATTAACAGATGAGAAGTTTATTGATTTAGTTCAAAAGATAAAGTCCCAAATTTTAACAAGTAGAAATGTAAAAGATATTTTAACAGATGTTTTAGAAACAGATAAACAAATTGATGAACTAATCAAGGAAAATAACATTACCAATATCGTAGATAATACCTATTTAGAAAGTATTATAGAAAAAGTTATTTTAAATAACACCTCTAGTGTAGAAGATTATTTGAGTGGACATGATCGTGCCTTTAAATACTTAATGGGGCAGGTTATGAAAGAATCAAAGGGAAGTGCAAATCCAAAAATGGCAAGCGACTTATTAGAGTCTAAATTAAAAAAACTTGATAATTGATTAAGACTATAACATAGTGTATAATATAGATACTAGGATGTGATGAAATGGATTTTATAAGAAAAAACAAGTTTACAATTATTGCAATATGTTGTTTTTTACTACTAGTAGTAGTTTTAGTACAAGTAAAGAATATTTTCTTTCCTAATATGGGAAAAGCGATTTATGGAAAAAGATTAGAAGGAATTGAAAGTGCAAAAGTTACAGATGATAAATTAAGTACAGTAAAAGAAAATTTAGGTGCACAGGACTCTATTAGCAAAGTATCTATTTTGATAAATGGAAAGATTATAAATGTAATGTTGACAGTGGGAGATGACTTGGGATTAGACCAGGCAAAAGCATTATCGGATGTAGTTTATCAAGAGTTTTCCCCTGATGTTCAGAAATTCTATGATTTTCAAGTTTTTATTCAAAAAAAGAATGGAGCTAGTAACTTCCCAATTATTGGATATAAACATCACAATAAAGAAAATTTCTCCTGGACAAGAGATAGAACGGAGAGTGCGGAATGAAAAAAAAGTTAATTATTATAATTCCGATTATTATTGCTATCATCGCTTTTGTTGTAGTTTATCGTTATTATAATAAAGAAGATAAAACAACCACACTAACAGTAACAGAAAAAAAATGGATTCAAGATAATTCTAAGACAACAGTAGATTTTGAGATTATTAATGATTATCCTTTGTATGGAATGAATGGTACTGGTGTTTTCTTTGATTTTATCAATGATTTTGAAGAAAATATTAATTTGGAATTTAATAAAATTCCTTATTTAAAAGATAATAATGCGACAACAGACAGTTACCGTATTCGGATATTGGATGCAAATGAGAATATAGGTGCCAATGATTTAATAATCTTTCAGGATAGTTATGTAGCAGTTGGTAAAGATTATCAGAGAATCAATCATATTAAAGATATGAGAAACTTAACCTTTGGTGTTTTTAAAGAAGATTCCTCTGAAATTAGTTATTATCTAAAATCAGGTACTAATTTGTCTTATAAATCTTATAATACAATTGATGAGCTTTATAAAGCGTTAGACGCTGATGAAGTAGACATGATTATTATGCCTAATATTATGTATTTAGATAAAACTATTAATAGTAAATATTCTATTAATTACTATTTTACAGAAATGCAAAAAAGAGTTGTATTAACTTTGAATGATAAAAATGAAAAGTTGAATAAAATTGTAAAAAAGTATTTTACAAAATGGAAAGCTACTAAATATGTCAAAGAATACAATAAAGCATATTTAGATTATTATTTAGAAAATAATGATTTAGATGCCAAAACCAAGGCCTCACTTATTTCTAAGAATTATGTATATGGATATATAGAAAATGCCCCATATGAGACTAAAATGAATGGAAAAGTAGCAGGAATTGCGGGAGAATATATTGATCGAATTGCAAGGCTTACTGACATTGAGTTTGTGTATAAACGATATAATAGTAAAAAAGAACTAGAGAGAGCTGTAAAAAAAGGTGAAGTAGACGTCTATTTTGATTATTATAATTTAGAAAATAAGGACTATTTGTCTACACTTTCCACATTTGTAGAAGATTATGTTGTTTTGGGAAAACAAAAAGATAATCATATTATAAATTCCTTTGAGAGTCTAAAGGGTGAAAAAATTGTAATGCTAAAGGGAGATTCCCTATATAACTATTTTGCTAATAATTCTAGAACGGATATTACAACATACAATAGTATTCATGATATTGCTAAGAATGCAGGGCATAAAATAGTTGTATTAGATAGAGAAGTTTATAATTATTATCGAGAGAAAAAATTTTCGGGTTATACAGTCTTATATACAGACACTATGATGAATGATTATAAGTTTATGGTTAAATCTAATAATCAAGCTTTTTATGATTTGTTCAACTATATTATTAATACGAATTCTTATTACAATTATCGTAATACAGGAATTGAAAGTCTACACGCTTCCATTTTGGAAGGTTCTACATTTGAACAAGTATACACTATTATCTTAATGATAATTTTCATACCAATAATCATATTAACAATCCTTTATTTGATTATTAAAAAGAAAAGGCAAGTAAAGAGAGTCAAAAAAGTAGATCGCCATAAATATACAGATATGTTGACATCTTTAAAAAATCGTAACTATTTAAATGCTAAAATGCCAGAATGGGAAGGCTCTAAAATATATCCACAGGCTATTGTGATGGTAGATCTTAACAATGTAAAATATGTAAATGATAATTATGGGCATGAGGAAGGTGACCAATTAATCATTAAAGCAGCTTCAATTCTTGTAAATACACAACTAGAAAATAGTGAAATTATAAGAACAGATGGAAATGAATTTATGGTATATCTAGTAGGGTATAGTGATCGTCAAATATCAACTTATACTAAGAAGTTATCGAAAGAGTTTAAGAACTTACCACACGAATTCGGTGCTGGTATTGGATATAGTATTATTGAAGATGAAATTAAAACACTAGATGACGCTATTAATGAGGCAACTTTAGAGATGATTACAAACAAAGAAGATTTTAAATCTTAAATAAAGGGATGAGTAAAATGGAGCGAGCAAGGGCTTTTCTTAAAAAGGTATTTCATATAATAAAAAGACCTGAGATGAGAATCTTACCTGGACAACTCGCTTTTTTCTTTGTTTTATCCTTAATACCCTTAATTGCTTTAGTAGGTACAATCGCTTCTTCCTTTAATATTTCTGTAGCTTCTCTTGAAGAGATGATGAAAGCGGCTTTGCCTGGAAATATTTCAGAAACACTCTTAACTTATGTTTCGGGAAAAGGCTTAAATTTTAACATTATTATATTTTTTATTTCAGCCTTCGTTTTGGCATCTAATGGTGCACATTCTATGATTATTACATCGAATGAAATATATAAAATAGAATGCGAACAAATAATTCAAAGAAGAATAAAAGCGATACTCATGACCTTTATTTTAGTATTGCTACTTGTATTTTTATTGATAGTCCCAGTTTATGGGGATTCTATTTTACAACTCGCAATAGAGTATTCTAATCATAACTCGACAGTAGAGTTTATTAGTATTATTTATCAAATATTGAAATATCCACTATCGCTTTCGCTAATTTATGTTAATATTAAACTTTTGTATATTATAGCACCAGATAAAAAAATAACTACTGCCTCAACTACTTATGGTGCCGTATTTACTACTATTACTTGGACATTAGCGACAGAAATTTACTCCTTCTATGTTGCGACATTTGCTAATTATGATATTTTTTATGGAAGTATTTCTAGTATTATTATCCTGTTAATGTGGGTATATATACTTTCTTATATATTTGTAATTGGTATGGCTATTAACGCTGGAGAAAGAGAAGACGACATTAATAAATTAAAAGTATCCACTAGCTCATAATGTAATAAAGGTTATACACAATTTGTCAATTTTAAAACTAAAAAATGAAAGCATCTCTTATTTTGAGGTGTTTTTGTGGTATTATATTAAATAAAGCGGTTTCATTTGAAAAACGAGTATGATAATGCTATAATATAATAAGTGAGGTTTGATGAAATGAAGAAAAAAATAGAAGATAACTTCAAAAAAATAAAAGATAAATCTATAAAGTTTTGTAAAAGAGCGAAAAAGGAGCATTTAATTAAGAATTATTGTAAAAATAATATTTTATTTCTTACATTTGTAATTACATGTTTAATAAATTCGACAATGTTAAGATTTTTTACGATGCATACAGTAGAAAATTATTTAGCATTTAAACCAATTTTAGCGGATATATCCATTTTAATTATATTTGGCTCATTTGGTTATTTATTTAAAAATAAAAATAGATTTGCTTATTTTATGACACTTGAAATATTCTTTACATTTATTTGTATGGTTAATTCTATTTACTATACATTCTATACTTCTTTTGCTTCAGCTTCTATGTTATCACTTACACAGTTTATCGCTCCAGTAGGTGATGCCGTAGTTGAAAATGTATTACAATTAAAAGATTTATTATATTTAATTGGTCCTATTATTTTAATAGCAGTTCATGTGTTATTAAAGAAAAAGAATTATTATACTAATATAGATAATAAAAAAGAACGTAAACAAAAGACTTTGAAAACCTTAATTACAGGAGGCATTTTAATTGTCTTATTTACAGTAACACTTTCCTCACTTGAAATCGGGCGTTTTGCCAAACAATGGAATCGTGAATATATTGTTATGCGTTTTGGTATATATATTTATCAGTTCAATGATGTTGTTGTTTCTCTTCAACCTAAAATAAACTCTATTTTTGGTTATGACAAGGCAAAAAAGAATTTTGGTGAATACTTTGAAGGAAGAGATGCAGAAACTACGAATGAATATAGTAATATTTTGGAGGGAAAGAATGTTATTGCAATACACGCCGAAAGTTTGCAAACAGTTGCTCTAAATCGTAGTTTTAATGGTGTAGAAGTTACTCCGAATTTAAATAGAATTGCCAAAGAGGGAATGTATTTTTCAAACTTTTATTCCCAAGTGAGCGTTGGTACTAGTAGTGATGCTGAACTTACATACAATACATCATTAATGCCTACACAAAGTGGAACAGCTTTTGTATCATATTTTGATAGAAAATATATTGCCATTCCTGCATTATTAAAAGAAAAAGGATACTATACCTTTAGTATGCATGCCAACAACGCTGATTTTTGGAACAGAAGGGCCATGCATCAAAGTTTAGGATATGATAAGTTTTATAGTAAGGAAACCTATAAAGTAACAAAAGATAATACCATTGGACTAGGGTTAAGTGATAAAGAGTTTTTTAAACAATCTATTACGAAGCTGCAACGAATTAAGGAACAAAATCAACCATTTTATGGCTTGCTAATTACCCTTACCAATCATACGCCATTCTCTGAAGTCGAAAAATATGATCCATTTGAAGTGAATTTAAAAGAGATGGTAACTCATGAGGATGGCACAGAAGAGGAAGTTATTTATCCTTATATGGAAGGAACGAAACTTGGTAATTATTTTAAGTCAGTACATTATGCGGATGCAGCTTTAGGACAATTTTTAAATGATTTAGATAGCAATGGCCTATTAGATAATACAGTATTTATCTTATATGGCGATCATGATGCTAGACTTCCAAAAAAAGATTATCAAAGACTATTTAATTATAATAAAGAAACAAATGGACTACTTGATGCAGATAATCCTGAATATGTAGAATTTGATAGTTATCAATATGAATTAAATCGTAAGGTTCCATTTATTATCTGGACAAAGGATAAAAAATATGAAAAAGAAATAACGGATGTTATGGGAATGTATGATGTGCTTCCTACTTTAGGAAATATGTTAGGCATAAAAAATCCATATGCCTTAGGTCATGATATTTTTAATATCAAAGAAAATAATATTGTAGTATTCCCAAATGGTAATTGGTTAACAAATAAAATCTATTATAATAGTCAAAAAAGCGAATATTTATCACTAGATGGAGATGCAATTAGTGAGGATTATATAAAAGAAAAAAATGATTATACAGAAAAATTATTGGGTGTTTCTGATAATATTATTGTATTTAATTTACTAAATGAGGATAACAATGGAAAGAATAATAAAGAAGGGAGTTAATACATGAGATTAAAAAAAGGAGTAAAAAGATTCTTAATTTTTATTGGTATTGTATTACTTGCTATTGTCGCTGTAGTTACCTATTCTTTTGTAAAAAAAGATAGTGATGTAGAAGAAGTGAAAGTGTTAAAAGAAATAAAAGAATATGGATATACATTAAAGGATAATAAAAGTTCTGCCTATAAAGAGTTATTCGCAAAACTAGATGAGACATTAAAAGAAGATGAAGTAGAGGAAAAGAAATATGCAGAAATTATTGCGGAAATGTTTATCTTAGATTTTTACTCTTTAGATGAAAAAGCTGCAAAGACCGATGTGGGAGGGACTGACTTTGTTTATCAAGATATTTTGCCTAACTTTTTAGAAAATGCGGAAAATACAATTTATAAATATGTGGAAAGCAATATATATAAACAAAGAAAACAAGTTTTACCAATAGTAAAAAATGTTACTATAGAAAGCGTAGAAAATGAAGAGTTTGGTTACTCTGATAAGTCTGATGACAACGCCTTTGTAGTGAAAGCTAAGTGGACTTATAAAGATGAAGTAAAAGCAAAGGATTATCAGAATGAGGCAACGTTAGTTTTTATTCACAATGGAAAAAGGTTAGATTTAGTAGAATTAAGACAGTAAAAAAAGCAAAAACTGTAGAAAAATGGAAAAATTTCTACAGTTTTTTTGTATATATAGTAAAAAAGTATAACTCATAAAGGATGATACTTTATGAATTATATTTCTTTATCATTAACTATAATAAATATACAATAATATGGATATATTTTCAATGTTAAAAGAGTGAATTTAAAGAAAAATAAGGAAATAAAAAAATATATTAGATTTATAATTAGTCAAAAAATAGTCGAAATATGGAGTGAATATGATATAAATTTAATATTAAGATAAAAATTAAATTAGTCATTTAATCAGTCTAAAAGAAGAAAAATACTATCAAAATAAAGTTATAAGCTAACCTTCTCATAAAGTATCATCCTTTATGATGCAAATAGAATGGATTGGAAAAGAGTGATAGTATGATAGAAAAAGTAAAAGAAAAGATTAAAGACTTGTCAAAGGATAATAAGAAACTACTGATTTTTTGTGTAATAGGAGTGT
>CAJUHO010000036.1 GCA_910586195.1 uncultured Bacilli bacterium | reverse complement strand
TATTTTTTATCTTTTCACAATTCAAAAAAATATATGATTTTTCTTCATATATTTTTCTTTATAAAAACCAAATATTTTTAAACTCATATTTAAAAACACGATATGCATATTTCTTTGAAGTGTAATTAAACTGCCTAATCATCTTACCTTCCCCATCATACTCATTAAAACAATGGCTCATTCCAGATGAGGTTATATAATGATTGTTAATATCCTCAACACTACTTACAATACTCGAATATGGCAAGGAAATTTTATCTATTAGTTTATATGTTTTTTCGTTTTTATCCACTAAATACTTATAATAATAAGATTCTTGCCCTTCCTGATAGGTTCCTGTTCCAGGGTAGTTTTTCCAATCAAAGTTTGGTCTCGTTCTAGCACCCTGATAATTATTATTATACATATATAAATAATACTGATTTTCATCATCTTTTCCTTGGTATGTAATCGTATGTTGCCCTGCTTGAGAAACAAAATCTCCATCTTTTTGATAATTTAAATCCTTATAAGTTGTTTTTTCCAGCACAGAGGAATCAGTCATTAAATAATCAATTTGAGGATTGCGATAAATATTTTTTACATAAATGATAGTACTTAATTCTCTTGAAGATAAAACAATATCTTCTCCATTAATTATATCAAGAGAATTCAGATGAATCCAATCAAGTTCATCTCCTCCATAAGTATTCTTCTCTGGTTTTACCGCTTTATCATATAACTCTATTAAGTAATCTTTCATATCTATTACTTCTTTTACTTTTCCTGTTACAAGACTTAAAGAAATAACACGATCTTCAATTGTATCAGCACCTACTTTATTTGCAAGTATCAATAAATTTTCATTTTCTTCATCTAAAATGTAATCATGATGCATTGTATAATCTCCAATAGAATATTTATCCTCTATCTTACCCAAACGATTTACTCTAATAAAACCATCCTCTTTATAACTATAAATCATCTCATCATCTAAAAAGATAATGCGATCACTTCTATAATCTTCAAGAATCAACTCTGCTCGTAAAATGCCATTATTATCATAAAGGTAATTATTAGCATTATAAGCCTTATCATGTCCAAACATCACAAAAAGCCCATCACTTAATTCTTCCTTACTTTCTCCTGATTCCATCTTTAATTTTGTCTGTACACTTGATTTATTAGTCGTAAAATCGATGTTGAATTCTTCTGTCGTAACTATTTCATCTTTATTATTCTTAAGCGTTAAAATCAATTTATTTTTCTTTCCCATTATAAAACCTATCATTTGATAAGCGTGATTGGTAGTTAGATTATCTTCCCCTTCATTTTTTAAAACTTTTGTAAAGTCATCTACACCATCTACTTTTATTGTATACTCCAATTTAAGGTTATCATCTGTATGAAAATAAATATTTATGCTATTTCTATTAGTTCCATAAGGATTATAAATCATAAGTGGCTCTTCTATAGAATACTCATCTTTGCAAAGCTTTTCTATTTCCTCTTCTACTACTTCTTGATATAGCATATTAAAGGGTACAATATTCTCATTATATTCTATTTCTTTTATATTTTTTCCATAAACACTATCCTGTATCTTAACATGTTCTTCTATCCAATCTTTTCTATTCAAATTTTTTTGGCTCTCTATTTTGTCAAGTTTATCAAGCCCTGTGATATAAAGATAACTAATAGCAATTAAAACGCCAATTACTAACACAACGATTAAAATTTTTTGATTATTTTCTTTCATATTTTTCTCTCCTAGAAATACCTTATCAGTCTTTTGTGAAATTTTAGTGTAATTGATTCATTTTATTTAATACCTTCTCAACACCATGTTCTTCATTAGATTCTACTTTTTCTTTTGCTACCTTTATTACTTCTTTACAAGCGTTAGCAACAGCGATACCATATCCAACGTTCTGAATCATTTCGATATCATTACTACCATCCCCTATGGCCACTATATCCTCCATCTTAACACTTTCATAATCTGCAATAAAGCATACTGCTTCATATTTATTAACACCTGCTGCTGTAATATCAATTATATAACTATTTTCACCATATACTTGTAAATTATAACTAATCTTTAAATTCATTTTTTTTAACTCTTTTAAAATTTCTTTTGCCTTTTTTTGAGTATCTGTATGTAGTTCTATTTTATAAATATTATTTTTATTTCTTGATAAGAAACGATTAAAATCTTTAATGTCACTAGTTAGATTCCCTTTACGTCGCTGTTTATAAATAGTAGAGATATAAAGATGCCAACAGTCTGGTGTGCAAAAATCAATACAACAGACAGCCTCAAAGCTTTGTTTTATTGTACGAACAACTTGTTTAGGAAGGGGATTTTTATAAATTACTTTTTCTAAAGCGATATCATAAATATAAGCACCATTACAGGCAATAACATAATCCATGAAAACGAAGTCGCTATTATAATTCAAAACGGAGATAGGAATTCTCCCTGTTGCTATTACAAACTTATTACCATGACTTCGAAATTCATCTATTGCCAAAACAGTGGTCATAGGAATTGCCTCTTCTGAATCTATCAATGTTCCATCAAAATCACTTACAAATATTTTTTTGTTCATGAAAGCAATCCCCTCTTTCTAGAATAAAACTCTGCCATTTAGTATATCATATTTCAAATAAATAATAAAGAGAAGGTACAACAAAAAGAAAAACCCAACATGGGTTTTTCTCTATATATCTTGACCTCTTGGAACCATACAATCATAAAACGCATACATAATTGCAATAATAGCAGATAATACCACAGAACAGAAAAATGTAATCCAAAAAGTATCTGTAATAATAATTCTAGTTGAGAATAAAATTGCAATAAAATGATAAGCCATGATAGAAAATAAATAAGTTAAATAAATCCATCTAGCCTTTAGTTCTGTATTTACAAGTAAATAATAATAAATAAGTAAATTCAGCAACTGACTAATAATATAGGCAAATACTTCACCATAAATGACAAAATAGTCTACTACTTTTGCGTTTAAATATTTTGATAAATATACAAATAGTACCATTGCAATGGATGAGGTTAAAACTGCAACAATTGTCTTTTTAAAATCAAACTTCTTTGTAATAATATTACTAATAAAGTAAACTGTTGGGAAAAGCAAAGTAGAAAAGCCTACTGTAACTGTTGAAATCTTTAACTCAAATCTTCCCATTACATGAAGACATATTAATACTGTAGATAGTAACAATAAATATACACCAAAATGTTCACGAATATCTCCTATCTCTTGTTTTTTAGGTTTTGCTTTTTCCTTTGTTTCTGCCACTATTTTTTTCTCAGCCTTTTCCTTGGCAGGTTCTACTACTTCAGAGATTGGTTTTACTTTCTCCTTTACAACTACTTTTTTACTTTCTTCTTTTTCTTTTGTTTTTGGTACTACTTTTTTTGTAGAAGCTGTTTTCTTCTTTGTTGATGTTCCGGTTTTATTCGTCTTTGTAGTTTGCGTCTTTTTCTCTTTCACTACTTTTGTAGAAGAGTCTTTCTTCTTTTGATTTGATGCCACCTCATTAGGCGTTTGTGCTTTCTTTGTTTGTGTTTTATTTTTTGTACTCTCACTTGCCATTTTTTATCCCTCCAATTATATATTAAATATATCATAAATTAAAATGATTGAAAAGAAAAATTTTTCTCGTGTACTTTCCCTAAACGTGATACAATTAAACTAAGGTGATGTCTAATGCAAAGTCGTACTGAAAAAAACAGAAAGAAACAGGAGAATATTGAAGAAGAAGAAAAACGAGAAAAACGAAAAAAACAAGCAAAACGCATCTTTATCTTTCTTCTTATATTTTTTATCTTTTTTAGCAGTAGCTATCTCTATATTACTTATATTGCGACAAAAAAAATAATTGTAAAAGAAAAAGTTGTCATAAGCAAGGAACTCCCTGATAATTTCATAGGAAAAAAGCTGATTCATTTTTCTGATTTACATTATGGTAGTACTGTATTTATCTCTGAGTTAAAAAATATAGTAACAGAAATTAATAAAAGGAATCCTGACCTAGTTGTTTTTACAGGTGACCTAATTGATGAGGACTATGACTTATCTATACAAGAGCTAGAAGAGATATCAAAGCAATTAAAAAAGATTAAAGCTACAATTGGGAAATATGCTGTATCTGGGGAAGAAGATACCGAAAATTTTCAAACCATTATGAATCAAAGTAATTTCTCTATTTTAAATAATGATTATGATTTAGTCTATAGCAATGATGCTAATCCCATTTTAATAATAGGACTTAATAGTCTTTCGCTAGATCGTAATATCGATAATGGTTTTCGTTATTTTAATGAAGAAGGATGTAACCCTAACATTTATACAATTGCTCTACTTCATGAACCAGATAGTATTGATACTATTAAAGAGAAGTATAAAATAAATCTAGCCTTAGCAGGACATTCTCACAATGGTGGTGTTCGATTTCCATTGCTAGGAGGACTTAATAAGGAAGAAGGCGCTTACACTTATCATGAGAACTACTACAAGCTTGATCAAACCGAATTATATGTTTCTAATGGATTAGGTACGAGTAACTACCAGTTTCGCCTATTTAATCATCCAAGTATCAACTTTTTCAGATTAAGAAAATAATTTTTTAAAGAAAGTAGAAAGTTTACTATTTTCTTTTTTTTGTTTTTCATAAATTGGAATTTTCTTAATTAATTTATCATATAAATAAACCTCTACCTGCCCTTTCACATCCAAGGAAAGCGCTTTGTCAATTTTAATAATCGTTTTAATATTATCTTTCTCCTCATTTGTTAAAGCATAGGAGAAAGATTCCTTAATATAATAATTCTTATCTAAATCAAAATTTTTTGCATCTACTATTATATACTTTCGATAATTCTTATAAATTTTTTCATAAAGTTGTTTATGATTACCATAAGTATCCCCATCATTTAAGGTTACAATTGTTAAATTTAAACCATCTTTTCTAGCCGTTGAAACAAATGTTTTTCCAGCACTTGGAGTGTAACCAGTCTTACCTCCTGTTGTATACTCATACATTTTTAAAAGTTTATTCCTATTATACCAAAGATAAGTTTTCTGTTTATTTTGCGAAATATATTTATATGTTTTACTAATCTGTCTGTAAAGAGGAAATTTATTATAAGCATAACTAGAAAGTATAGCCATATCATAAGCAGTAGAATAATTTTGTGTTTTTTCATCTAATCCATGACAATTACTAAATGTTGTATTTTTCATACCAATCTCTTTTGCTTTTTTATTCATTAATTTTACGAAATCTTTTTCATCTTTACATATATTATTTGCAATTACTACGGCAGCATCATTTCCACTTCTAAGCATTAGTCCATATAATAGGTCTTTTAAACTCATTTTCTCCTTATATTCAATATAAATATTAGATCCATACATTTCTAAAACTTCTTCTCCCGCTTGGTAAATATCATCTACATTTCCATTTTCAAGAGCGATTACCGCTGTCATAATTTTTGTAATGGAAGCAATTAAATGTGGACTGTTGCTATTTTTTTGATAAAGAATACGACCACTATCCATGTCCATAACAATACTATTACTACCACTATCTGATAATGCTAAAACATTTATAGGAAATAAAAGCAAAAAAAGAAAGAGAACGATTTTTTTCATAACTTCACCTGTTTCATTCTATGACAATACTTTCCATTTCTTGCAAAAAAGATTATATCGTTTTAGATATAATCCAGAGTTTTATTCAATTAGCTAATACCCAGCACGAGACGGAACGAAGTATTGTAAGTAACTCCATCCCCCTGATGGAAGCAAAATATACCTGCACCTACACCAAGGCTGTAGTTACCACTATACCCTCCACCTCGTACAGACCATGGCAATTGTGCCATTACCATATAAGTATAATCTCCATACCAGCCTGCTGTTTCATTTAAAGCATGTGTTGTGCACGCTTTTTGATTACAAGCTGTTAAGAAATCACTACTTGTATAAAAGTCATAATACTTCTCTTCCAACCAACTCTTTCCTGTAAATGTCGTTCCGTCTTGTAATAGTCCAGTATAACCCGAGTTATAATTAACAGTCCAACCTGTATATTTATTCCCACTTGGTGCATAATTTCCCATTGTATACTCCCAACTTCCTCCATTCATATCATAAACTCCATATATCGTTCCTGTTGTAGATGCTCCTGTTCCTGATATCGAAATATCATAAGTATATTGGCAGCCATAGTCAAGACCTACATTACTGGGACTACCATAACTACAACCTGTTATAAACTGATTTGAGCTATTCTGATACACCTCTTTATTTTTTTCTCTAAATTCTCTGTTTCCCACTTTCCCATATTTACTTTGGGAAAGATAGGTAACAAGAGCCCATTCGCTATTCTTCATCGCATGAGAATTTACTATTTCACTATTAAATCCATAACGATTTTCATCCTTTGTTATATTTCTTCCAACAATAGCAATATTTGCCACTTGCATTTCTCGCCAACTTACCATATTAGGTTTTATCATGGCATCTAAACTCGCTACATTACCTCCTCCGCCTACAGCAGAAGGATTCGAACTACTTGTTTCAAACTTTCCTACCCAGATTCCTGATATCTCTTCTGTTCCAAACATAAATGCGTCGGGCGTTCTCCATCCACTTCTCTTTTCTACTACTTTATATTGGGCATTTCCTAGCTCTTTTTCATCTTTTTTTATGAACTTAACATCAATTTCTCCTGGTAACGCTTTCGTTGGTGCATTATTTAAATATACTCCCTGTTTACCATAATAGGCATCTCCATCTTCGCTTCCTATCGTATAAGAGTATCTTGGAATATATACCCACATCGTTTCAATATCATTCATAGGAATTGCTGTTCCACTTGCTGCACTTTGATATTTACTTCTACTTGCAGTTGTCACTGTAACAGCATTGGCCCACTTCCCAAAATCATAATCATACCAATTATTATTGTCTGCCTTTACCCAACTGCTACTAGATTCATTCCATACTACCTTTATCATGTTATCTTCTGTATCTACTACTGGTATGATTCCTTCTACTATCTTCTTGCCACTTGGAAATGATAATTTCTTATTATATAGTCCTCCATTACTTCCAAATGTGATTACCTCATCATTATCTGTATTGTTCGCTATCTTCAAACGATACGTTTTTACTCCATTATCTTCGATAACTTCTCCCTCTTCGCCCATGGGTTCGTCTTTTGTACTGTCATAACTGACATTCACTCCATCTGCTACTTCATACCAAAAATTAAACTTTCCATTTCTCTTATTTTCATTCTTCAAGGTAATTACGATTTCTTTACTCTCTCCACTTTTGATTATCATACTATTATTACTCTCTAGACTATCACTTTCTATTGTCGCAACAATTTGTCCTGTTACAATATTTAGGGAACCCCTTCTTTCTGCACTACTTGTAAATAAGGCATAGGAAAAGCCTCCTACTACTAAAAACAGACTTATAATTCCTATTATTACTATATAATTACTTTTCCTTAACTTCTTCCATTGATACTTTATTCTTCCTAACATACTCTTAACCTCGCTTTTATCATAAAGTTAATTACTTTATGACTTTTAAGGTTATTCTTCTTATATATCAATAAATACTATATAGATGACTATTTTTATGACTGGTTTTGTTATCTGTAGAACCTTGTCTTATTTTGTCTCTACCCCAACCTTTTGACAATCCCTTGACCATTTATTCTTCTCCTTTCTTTTCTTTATTTTCTTATTCTTTCGTAATTCTTGATTTTCTTACTTGATTATATGACTCTCGCATTGTATACTTAATTTATATATACAATAAGTATTTCAAAAAAACTCATAAAGTAATTAACTTTATGAATTTTTTATTTTATATAAAATTTTATTATTTCTTTCAAAAATTCCATATTATCTAACAAGATAACTATGTCGCACTTAATACGAGGCGAAACGACCCACCATTGCTAATACCACCACGATCATAGTTAAAATAGAAAACACCCGCAGGGCTATTGAGGTAATATCCACCGCCCCGCACAGACCATGGGTATTGTGCTGTTACCATATATGTGGAATCTCCATACCATCCCGCTGTCTCATTTAAGGCATGTGTTGTGCATGATGCTCCTTTACATGATGTTAATGGATTACTACTTTCATAAAAATCATAATACTTCTCTTCCAACCAACTCTTTCCAGATATCTTGGTCCCATCCTGTAATAGTCCTGTATATCCTGAATGGAGTGTCGTATTCATCCCTGAATACTTTTCTCCTCCTGGGGCATAATCTCCCATCATATATTCCCAGGCTCCTCCACTCATATCATAAATTCCATATATCGTTCCGGTGGTGGACGCTCCTATTCCTTTTGGACTTTTTTCATATGTATATTGACATCCATAGTCTGTATTTCCATTACTTGGTACACCATAGCTACAGCCTGTTATATACTTATCTGATTTATTTTGATATATCTCTTTATTCGCCCCATTATAATCTCTATTTCCAAACTTTCCATATTTACTCTGAGAAAGATAGGCAACTGTCGCCCATTCACTGTTTTTCATTGCATGTGAATTCAATAGTATTGTATTAAATCCATACCGATTTCCGCTTTTTGTGATATTTCTTCCCACTTCTGCTATATTCGATGTTTGAATTGACCTCCAACTGGTCACATTCGGCTTTATCATTGCATCTAATGTTGTTACATTTACTCCTCCATATTGGGCACTCAGATTACTACTACTCGTCTCAAACTTTCCTACCCAAATTCCTGATATCTCTCCTATTCCAAACATAAATGCATCTGGTGTTCTCCATTCACCTCTCTTTTCTGCTACTTTATATTGGGCCTTTCCTAGTTCTCTCTCACTCTTCTTTATAAACTTGGCATCTATCTCGCCTGGTAACACTTGGGTTGGTGCATTACTTAAATAAACTCCCTTTTTTCCATAATAGTTAGTCCCATCTTCACTCCCTATTGTATAAGAGTATCTTGGTACATACACCCACATCGTTTCGATATCACTCATGAGAATTGCTGTCCCGCTTGTCGCACTTTGATATTTACTTCTCGTAGCAGTTGTCACAGTAACAGCATTCGCCCACTTTCCAAAATCATAATCATACCAAGCCTTATCATCCGCCTTTACCCAAGAACTACTAGATTCATTCCATACTACTTTTATCATGTTAGCCTCTGTATTTACTATTGGTACAATTCCTTCTACTATTTTCCTACCACTTGGAAATGTTAATTTCTTATTATAAAGGCCTCCATTACTTCCAAAGGTAATTACTTCATCTTTATCTGTATTATTCGCTATCTTCAAACGATATGTTTTTACTCCATTATCTTTAATAACTTCTCCTTCTTCTCCCATGGGCTCATCTTTTGTACTATCATAACTTACATTCACTCCATCGGCCACTTCATACCAGAAATTAAACTTTGCGTCTCGCCCGTTTTCGTTCTTCAAAGTAATTACTATCTCTTTACTTTCTCCACTTTTGATTATCATACTATGATTATTATCTAGACCATCACTTTCTATTGTCGCAACGATTTCTCCTGTTACAATATTTAAAGAACCCTTCCTTTCTGCACTACTTGTAAATAAGGCATAGGAAAATCCTCCTACTACTAAAAACAAACTGATAATCCCTACCAATATAATGTAATTGTTATTCTTCAATCTCTTCCATTGATACTTTATTCTTCCTAACATTCTCTAACCTCTTTCTTATCATAAAGTAAAATACTTTATGACTTTTAAGGTTATTCTTCTTATATATCAATTAATTATATAATGAAGACTATTCTTTTGACTGTTTTTACCTTTCTGAAAACTTTGTATTATTTTGTTTCTATTCTGATCTTTTGACAATCTTTTGACTACTTAACCTTTTTTCCTCCCCTCATTTCTCTTTATCTTTCTATATTTTTCTTTTTCTCACTTGATTATATTTTCCCCTTATTATATACTTAATCTATAAATATCATAAGCACTTTAAAAGAACTCATAAAGTATTTTACTTTATGAATTTTTATTTACTAATAAAAAAGAAACACATCTATTCGTGCTCCTAAAAATAATTATATATTTTGTTGAAAATTTATTTTTAATAATTTATACACTAAGCCTGACAAAATCTATAAGTACAACTAAGTCGCGCTCAACACGAGGCGGAACGCCCCATTCCAAGAGCTATCGCCACTAGCGAGGTCATAATAGAAAACACCTACAATACTATCACCATGAAAAGCGCCGCCGCGCAAGGACCATGGGTATTGTGCCGTTATCATATATGCATAATCTCCATACCATCCCATTGTCTCATTTAAGGCCTGACTTATGCATGCTTTTCCTTTACATGCTGTTAGTGGATCACTACTTTCATAAAAATCATAATACTTTTCTTCCAACCAACTTTTTCCTGTATAAGTATTTCCATCTCCCAATAATCCTGTATATCCTGAATGGGCTGTTGTATTCGTTCCTGAATACTTCTCTCCTCCTGGGACATAGTCTCCCATCACATATTCCCAGGCTCCTCCCGACATATCATATACTCCATAGATTGTTCCTGTTGTGGACGCCCCTGTTCCACTTGGACTTTTTTCATATGTATACTGACATCCATAGTCTGTATTTCCATTACTTGGGGCACCATAACTACATCCTGTTACAAACTCATTTGACTTATTCTGATATAGCTCTTTATTCGCTCCACTATAATTTTTATTTCCCAGTTTTCCATACCTACTTTGTGAAAGATAGGAGGCTAGCGCCCATTCACTATTCTTCATTGCGTGGGAATTTACACTACTACTAGAAAAACCATAACGATTTCCACTCTTTGTTACATTTCTTCCAACTTCAGCTATATTTGCTACCTGTATTCCTCTCCAACTTGTTACATTCGGCTTTATCATCGCATCTAAGTTTGTGACATTTCCTCCCCCATATGTAGCAGAAGGAACTGAACTACTTGTCTCAAATTTTCCTACCCAGATTCCACTTAACTCTTCATTTCCAAGCGTAAATCCATCTGGTGTTCTCCAATTATTTACTCCTTCCGCTACTTTATACTTCCCACTTCCTGTCTCTTTTGCTGATTTTGGGATAAATCTAATATCTATCTCTCCTGGTAACGCTTGGGTCGGTACACCACTTAGGTATTCTCCCTTCTTTCCATAATAGGCATCTCCATCTTCACTTCCTATTGTATAAGAGTACCTCGGTATCCATACCCACATCGTTT
>CAJUHO010000035.1 GCA_910586195.1 uncultured Bacilli bacterium | reverse complement strand
CAATCAAAAAGCGGTATATTCTTTTTGAGTATACCACTTTGTCAACAGCCTGAAAAAGATCAAACGATCTTTTTTTTATTTCTTTATAACAAGTTTCTTATCAGTGTTATTCTTATAAGAGGTACATCCTAACTGATAAGCTTCTTGTAATAATAAATTCTCAGTTGTCAAATCCCCACCTATTCGCATATGCAAGAAATTATCAATGTCATTAGGATAACTAACAACAGAAAGATTTGAAAATTCATATTCCATTCTAAGCATTGTTTTTAAAAACTTATTTGTAATAGTATGTTGAATTCGAGAAGTATGTTCATAGTCATCTAAATATTTATTTAAACTATAAAACCGAGAAGGATGAAAATCATTTACTAATATTTCTTCTATCCCTGCCGCCTGAAACAACCCTAAAGAAATTGCAATACTAAGTAAAAAAGCTCTTGAATGAACACCTCTATTCTCCATACCACTAATAGTTGCATTCATATCTTTCCATTTTTGTTCTAATTCTTTTGATATCCTATCTTGCTCATTTTGTATTGCATATAAATAAGCCTTTTTTCTTCCCGTTTCATCTTCTAATATTCCATAACGAAGTACAGGTAACTCCTCCCTGAAAGAATCTTTTGTAAGCACGGAAAATGAGAGCTCATAGGGAGTTTCAAAGCCTCTTTTTGCCTGCTTTCTCATAATAAATATATTATCCTCAATAAAACTTCCAGCCAAAACCTCATCATCAAACTCTTGAAATGTCCTATCCTCAATAAAAGAAGTCATACGCATAAAAAATTCTTCTGGACGATTATAGTCATAATTCGTAGCATTACGCCAGATATTAGATAAATAATACTTTAATTGATGGTTTTCATTCATTTTGGTAAAATCAATATCTATTTTTTGAATAACGCTCCAATATTCATCTAAAATCTTATCAAAATATTCGATATCATGAATCATAATAGATGGTGCTTCATTCATCCCCCCAAATAATAACGGATTAATAACAACCTTAGGATAATCATACCATACCTCTGCTACTCTACCTTCTACTTTTAAAAATTTTTGCATTTGTTTAATAAAAAGATTCGCATAAAAGAATTCATTCATATTATTCCCCCCAGATCAATCTACTATAATACAAAAAAAAAGAAAAAATATCTACTTTTTCTTATATAAAACTATATTTTCTTTTTCTAAAAGCAACTCATAATCATCATGAGTGCTCAAATAGTAGGCAAGTGGATACCCCTTATCTAATAGAAAATAATCAAAATCATATTTCGATAATATGCTCTCATAAGGACCTCTTAATAAAGACAAGTTATAATAATCATGATAATTATATTTAGAATATAAATCAGCCCTTCCATCCATGAAAACAGGAATATCTCGATAAATTAAATAGCCACCATAATCATAAAAATTATAAAGTCTTTGAGGTTGTTCTGCTTTCAACAACTGAATAAACTTCTCATCAATTAATTCCTGCTTAGGTAAATGGAATAAAAAGCAACTACTAGCAATGATAATGTACGCACTAATCATCAAAGTATAATCTAATAATACCTTTTGTTCTTTTTGCTTCGTTACATAGGTAAACACAACGTATGTTAAAGCAATATATGAAAGTGGCCAAAATCGTATACTTTTAAATCCTAAAAAGACAAACATTAATACAACCATACAATCCACAAAGCTAATCTTCTTTCTTCCCTTTAAAAGAGGAATTAAGAAAATAACAAGCAAAAATATATACATCAAACTAGCACTATTATTAAAATTTGTAGGTTGCCATTCTCCAATTGTTTCTAGCATAAAAGCATTGTGCATATTTTGATAAGGATAAAGAAGCATAGACACCCCATGCGGATTTATACAAATTGCAAAAATTATAAGAATAAACACCATTAAATATTTTTTCGATTGTGTTTTATGTAACATACGACTAGAAATTTTTCCAAACTCAAAATCAAATAGTCCACAAAAATAAAAGATGAACACCAATATATAAGAAAGATTCGAGGAACCTCCATGAAAATTTGCCCATAGCATCGCAACGAAAGGCAAAAAGTAAATTTTATTAGAATTTTCATTTTTTCTTAAATCATATAAAAGAAAAAGCGTAATTGCTAAAAAAATATTACTAATCAAAAAAGGACGAGGTAAGGTATTCATAGATAAAACTGCACCTGCCATTAACCAAAGAATCGTAAAATAAATATTTTTTCGAAAGCCCTCACGATTTGTGAAATATAGTATAAAAAATAAAGTAGCTACAAAAGAAAACGTAATAGTTACTGCCGCATATTTGCCAAATAAGATAGTACTTAAATATAGAAAAATTTCAAAAAGCCACTCATGCGAAATCCAAACAGGATGAAAAGCAGGCAAGTACCAAGAAAAAACATCCGTTTTCAAAACTATATGATTTTTTACCATATATTCTCCAGCCTTTAAATGCCAATAATAGTCATTTCCATATCTAAAGGTAAGCATTAACAAAAAAACTACTGCAACAATAAATAGTGGGATAATCCACTTTTTTTTATTTTTCATAGCGAAATCCTTTCTGATACAATTTCTGTCTTACTTGATATTCTAACATATTACCACTATATTTTCTTTGTAATTTTTTGTAAAGTTTATCATATTCTTTTTGATATAAATCTTGATCACTTTGAAAACAAGTCCTATTTAATACTTTATCAATATTATCTTTACTAAAACCTTGATAAAGTAAATCATTTTCCATTTTTTTCTTAAGCAATAAATTGCTTTTATTGCGATTGCTAGCTATCATTTTATCTACAATTTTTTCTATTTTTTCACATTCAATTTCATTATCATACAAAACTAAAGTAGTTTGAATAATATCTTTAGAAATCCCCTTTTTCTCTAACTCATATGCTATTTTTTTAGGCCCTCTCGTAGTTAGTAGTAATTGCTGATTCAAAAAACTATTAGCATATTTCTTATCGTTAAGATAACCCTGTTTTTCTAATTTTGCAATAGTATTAGTAATATTCTCATCTGAACAATTTTGTTTTCTTAACATGTCGATGACTTCTTTTTTACTTCGAGCACGACTTTTCAAAAAATTAATAGCTATATAATATCCATGGCACTCCTCATTAAAAGAAATAATTTCTATAAGACTCTTAGGATCAATATCTTTTTTTAATAATAATTCATATTTTAGAATAACTTCTTCGTATAGTTCTATTTCCCTACCATTTGTAAAAACCACCAAATATCTACCATTTCTTTTTTTACGATACTTTTCTACTTTCATAACTTCAACTCCTAATATTATTATAGCAAAATTATAACAAAAAAAAGAAAAAGTAATTACGACTCTCTCTCTACTGTTACCAAGCCTTCAGCTACTTCTTCTAGTGCTCTTCCAATATTTTTTGTACAATTATAATCAGAATTTGACATTTGATAATGACCAGTTCTAGCCATCTCTTTACTTCTTCTAGCTGCAATATGTACAAGTTCATATTTAGAGTTTACAACAAGCAGTAGCTTATCAATTGATGGATAAATCATACTATCACTCTCCTATTATAAGGATAACGAAAGTATGTAAAATAATCAAGCAATGTGACATTATTAGACATTATTTTTGACACAAGAAGAAAAAGAGATTACTTTTTCCTTTACAGTAAACTATCGAAATTGGCAGCAAGAACCACATTGAACATTACTAACAACATTTTCCTCACTACAAGTATAAGCTGGTCTATAAGTATGACGATAAACATGATGATTAATTACACGAGTATGAATTGGACAAACGTGTCCTTGCCCTTTTTTGATAGATTTATTCATTTCTTAATGTATTTACATTTAGGATAATTAGAACATCCAATAAATTTACCATATTTACCATTACGTTCTACTAATTCATTACCACATTTTGGACATATCATATTATTTTCTAATTCTCTATTATTATTAATTTTAATACGAATATCTTTCACATGCTGTTTTCTTAACGACTTATCTTCAATATTATTAGATATAATTATATTTGCTAATTCTTTTATATCATTATCAACAAGTAATTCTTCATATTTTAAAATTTCACTTTTTAAATAATCAACTTGTGTGACTATACTACTACTTTTAACATCAACCTTTGCTTGATTAGAAAAACAAATAACTGAAACGAAATATTTATCATCTAGTTTAAGTAAATTTGATAAAGATTTTATATGACCAAAATTTTGATGAATAGGATTTATAAAATAACTTTTATTTTTCCCTAAATATTGACACCATTTATTATCATATTCTTTTCCCTTAATCAAACCATAATAATTTTTCATTTCTATAACAAAAATTCCAAACCCTGATATAACTAAATGGTCAATTTGATGAGATCCTTTTTCATCTTTTATCATAATATCGTTTAAAACTACATATTTATTTTTAGGTAATTTTTTTAATTCTAATTTTATCCAAAACTCTCCCATAAATCCTCTAAACTTTGGATAATATATTTTTAATATTATGCATAATACTATTAAAATACTTGTTTCTAATAACAACTTTGGATTACTTAAATACACATTTATAATTCCTTCAATAAAACTTTCAATCATATCCATGAAATCACATCCATAATGATTATATCATGATTCTAAGCTAAATCATTAAAAGTAGCCTCAATATTTATTGTTTTGTCTTCAAATATTTCAATTTTATCAATTAAATTAATTATTAATTCTCTACTTGGCTCTTTCATAGATAAAAACTTATTAATATATTCATCAATCATTTTATTTTTAGATTCCTCATTAATATTGTCATTAATATTATTATTTAACTCATTATATATTTTTTGTTTTGTATTTAATTCGTTTTCTAATTTTACTTTTACCCTTTCAAATTGTTCTTCAGTTATTTTTTTATTTAACTTATCAATATAAATAATATCTAAATTATCATTTATTTGTTTAATATCTTTAGTTAGCATATCTAACTCTTTTTCATTATTAATTTTATTATCCTCAGTTAGATTATTTAAAATATTATTTTTAATCTTATCTTTATTAATATAGTTTAAACACATATGAGTTAATGAATTAATTATTACTTTCTCTAATTCATCATAATTATTTGAATGAGTAGTGCATCGTCTTTCTTTCATATAAGCCCTATAATAGTTACAAATGGTATAGCACCTATTATCTTTTTTTCTTCTAGATTGTATAGATATTCGATGTCCACAATCACCACAATATAAAAGTCCATCTAATAAATGATTTTCTTTCTTTCCATTTCTTCCCTTATTTTTTGGTATTCGTTTTTGAACTTCATAAAATACATCCTTATCAATGATTGCTTCATGAGTATTTTCAACAATTATATAATCTTTAGGATTATTCTTAATCACTTTTTTTACTTTATAATTTACTTTATTTCTTCTATTCTGAACCATATCACCTATATACATTCTATTAGTTAGAATATCTCTTATAGTTTTAGAATGCCACTCCCCATATTTTAAATTATAATTATTTTTCCATTCAAAACTGTAATACTGTGCTGGAGTTTTTACCCCTTCATTTGTAAGTTGCCTGGCTATTTTAAAAAATGATAATCCTTCTAAACACATATCAAATATTCTTTTAACAACACTAGCTTGTTCAGTATTTATTACTAAATGATTTTTATTGTCTTTATCTTGATTATATCCAAATGGAGTTCTTCCTCCTACCCATTTTCCTTCTTTCATTTTTGCTTTCAAACTAGATTTTATCTTCTTTGAAATATCTTTAGCATACATATCATTCATTATAGCTTTAAATGGTGCTATATCATTATTAGAACTATCTAAAAAGGTATCTATATTATCAGTAACTGCAATATATCTAACATTATGCTCTGGAAAATATTTTTCAATTAAATTTCCAGTACCAATATAATCTCTACCAAGTCTTGACATATCTTTTGTAATAACCATATTTATTTTACCTAATTCAATATCATTTAATAATCTATTAAAATCAGGTCTATCAAAATTAGTACCTGAATACCCATCATCAATATAAATATCATATACTCTTAAATTATTCTCTTTCACATATTGAAGTAATAAACTTTTTTGATTTGTAATACTTTCACTCATCTCAACTTTATCATCATCTTCCCTAGATAATCTTATGTAAAGACCTACATTATATATCTTATTTAAACCCTCTAACAACTTTTTCCTCTTTCTTGAGATAAAGTACATGATGATGGTACCTCACATTTTTTGTTTCTACAAATCGTAATAATATATTTTTTAATTTCTCTATTTAAAACCTTTATAAAAATATCATTTATATCATTATTTTCGTCATAAGTATAATTAATTTTGTACTTATCCATTATTAAGCACCTCACTTAAATTTATGGATAAATAACTGATTTTAGTAATACTAAATTGTATAAGATTTAAATTACACATATATTTAGTATTACTTATAAGCACTCACTCTCTTTCTAATTATCATGAACCCCCTCTTCCTTTCGTGATGCTTGATACTTCTACTGAGAAAAAGAGTCAAATCATAAAGTATAGAAAGTTTTGTCTATCATCCTAAAAATATTCATAATTTAAAAGATTATGAAACAGCAGGATAATAATTTTGTGTATCAATATGTAATTTCTCTTATAAAATAAGGACGTTACTATACACAATTCTTATTTTGCAAGTGCAAAATTCATCCTACTTGGTAGGATGAAATTAAGGATAAGCCTAATAATAGCAATAATTTTAAGCACAAAAAATCATCCTAATATCTAATTTTTACTAGATTTTGTAGGATGATAATTTTTTTAATTATTTTCTTCTATTTCAAAATTTAATAACTCTTCACAAGTTTTTTCATATAAGTCTTGTTCATGTTTTATGGTATCAATTAAAAACATTTTATCATTTTCATATTCTTTTAAACCTCTCATATAATAAGGATTATCATCATCTAATACAATAAATGGCACAACATTATTTCTTACATAATAATTCTTCCAACACGGCCATTTCCATCTGAGGATGATTCCTTAGTACAGCAATTATAGTACATATTTAAATATCATTATCAATGATTTGTTTTAATCTGTTTTTATATCTAATTGGAAGCAGTTTTTTCACATATCCATTTTCGTCAACACTCACTTCAGGTATATATATACCCGTACTCATTTCAATATAATCAGCGATTAATCTTCTATGACAAAATTCATCTACTCGTTCGTGGCATAAAAGAATTATATCATCCCCAAATCGTTCATGTAATATATTTAATAACTCTATTGCATCTAAATTCTTAAGTCTAATGTCATAATAACTTTTTATATATTCATCTTCAATTTGTTTTCTAAATTCTAGATATTCCTTTAATGATAAATCATCATGTCTTAATTTTAATAACTCTTCATACTTTTCGGCATAAGGAACATAGGTATCTAATTTTGGTGCTAATTTTTTATATGAAGGTCCAAAATAACCCCATGCATTTCCACCATCACCTGTAACTGAAACAGTGTTATCACCCTTAACATTTGCATAACTTCCTGTTCCTAAAATAATTTTTGATAACTCATTATTGCGCATAAACACCTCTACATTTAATTATTTAATTATTTATTTCTTCATTTTTCATTTCGATTATAAATTTATCAAAATCGGATTCAAATAATTTATCTTGTACAATTCTATATTTTTCAAACTCTGATAAAGCAAAACTTTCTGCTACTTTATGAGAAACTTTACCAGGATTATCTAATACTTCTCTTTCATTGAATTGTAAAAATACATCTAATCTTTTTTTCCAATCTTCCATAGTCATTGGAATACGCCTTTCAGCTTGATCTTCTGCATAATCTAGATACATTGTAACAATTCTTTCTAAAGACTTAAGTTCCTCTTGTGTTAAATAATTTTTAGCAATAACTACATCCGTTGCCATTATTTTACCATTAGGAGAGTTTTTCCAATTAGTAAGTCCCATATGTTCTTTTTTGTGATTGGCCCTTTCTACTATAACTTCTGCAGCTGTATTGCCATGTGTAGCATAATGCATTTTATTTTGGACTGTTTTGAAAAAATCTTTTGTTATTGGTGAAGTAGCATTATAATCTAAACTGGTTGCATAAATATCAGTAATCTTTTGATAAAAATTTCGTTCACTAATTCTAATTTCTCTAATTTCTTGTAATAGTTCATCAAAGTAATTTTCATTTAAAAAAGTTCCATTTTTAAGTCTTTCTTTGTCCAAAATATAGCCCTTAACAGAATATTGTTTTAATACATTAATTGCCCACAATCTAAATTCTATTGCTCTTTTACTATTAACTTTAAAACCAACTGCAATAACGGCATCCAAATTATAGTATTTAGTTTTATATTTCTTTCCGTCTTCAGCAGTATGTAAGAAATCCTTACATACTGAATTTCTATCTAATTCGTGTTCTAAAATATTGTTTAAATGCATTGTAACATTATTTCTAGTTGTATCAAAAAGCTCAGCAATTAATTTTTGACTAAGCCATACTGATTCATCATCTACTATAACTTCTATTGTTCTTTCTTTATTTTGCTTTGTAAAAATTAAAAATTCTGCTGTTGAATTTCTTATCTGTAAAGTTTGCATAATTCACCTCTCGAATATATTATTTGAGTTATAAGAAAAATTCACTTGTGAATAATGGTAAATATTACCTTTAAATTTTGATTCTTTTTGTTTGACTAATTCATTTTTTATTTTATTTATATCCATAAATTCATCCACCTTTCACAAACTTTTATTTATATTCTCCATATATTCATATACCATATTTTTATAATCCAAAATAAACCTATTTCTTGTTTCTTCATCAACACAATCCAAGTCCAAGTAAGGAGAAATATCTTCAATCTCTGTTAAAAGAAGGTTTTCATTATTGAGTTTAATAAAATCAATTCTCTGAATACCATAATAATTTCCGTTTAATTTGGAAAACTCATTAGCTAGTTCAATTTCATTTTCATTTGGTATATATTTTATTGCTTCTGGATAAATTGGAATTTTCCCTGGAACAAACTCTAAAGCATATTCAAGTTTATCTTTTATATAATAAAATTGTACTTCTGATTTAAATTTTAGAAATGGTTGAATTATATATGAGTTGGTATATTTTTGCTTTAACTCCTGTTTGTCTACTACCATTTGTCCTATTCCATCATAACCATCCTTAAGTTTTAACAAAAATTTGTCACATTTATCTATCATTTGTAAATCTTCCATATTATCAACAGTTGGAATGACTGGATAGCCATTTTTATATAAATGAACAAGGTATTCTTTGCTGTTTCCATCACATTTACCATCAAAATTAATACATGGGAGACTTTTATTAATAACTCTTCTTCGAAAATTAGATTTCTCTTTAATTGTTTCTATAGTTGCATCAGTATCCCAAGTATTTCTTAACAAAAAAACATCAAACAAAGACTCAAGTTGCTCATCATAATTTTTATCAACAATTGCTACCTTATGACCATCTTTTTGGAAAGCCCTAGCCAACCATATATCCTCTAATTTTTCATCAGCATCAATATTACTAATCATTAAAATATTCATAAGTATCAACCTCTATTCAATTATACCACAGAAAAAGACATTCCCTATCAAATGTCTTCAAATTTGTACTTATTTTCTCTTAGATTTTTAGTCTATCATAAATTATCACACTTGAGGTACTTCATGCACAAAAGTTCTATGGACACATCTTTCTCTTACACCCTCATTAACGGGATTCTGATTGCATCCTCCTGCATTTTGCATAGCACCACCATTCATGTTAATATCAATGTTCATATCATTTTCTACTGTATTATTGTTTCCATTAATTTCAGTTTGCATATTTGCTTCATTATAAAGCATTTGTTCTCTTCTAAACATATAATATTCCTCCTATCTAGTTCTATCATATTCAAGGAGAAAAAAGTTGCCTATACCTTTTGCCTATTTATATATAATTTCTACCAAGGTAATTTCATATTTCCATTTGTCATCTGTTTCATCATTTTCTTCATTTGATCAAATTGTTGCAAAAGACGATTTACTTCCTGAACTGAAGTACCACTTCCTTTAGCAATTCTAGTTTTTCGACTAGCTTTAATAATATTAGGATTTCTTCGTTCTGCAACTGTCATTGATAAGACAATCGCTTCAAGATGCGCCATTTGTTTGGGATCAATTTTAACACTATTAAGTCCCATCTTAGATGCACCAGGAATTAACTTTAATAGATTTTCTAATGGTCCCATCTTTTTTATCTGTTTCATAGTAGACAAAAAATCTTCTAAATCAAACTTTCCGCTTTGCATTCTTTTGGCTGTTTTTTCTGCTTCTCTCTCATCAATTGCCTCTGTTGCTTTTTCAACTAAAGAGACAATATCTCCCATTCCTAATATTCTTCCAGCCATACGTTCAGGATCAAAAATATCAATACCATCTAATTTTTCACTAACACCTATAAACTTAATAGGTACATTCGTAAGATGACGTACAGATAAGGCAACACCTCCCCTAGTATCACCATCTAATTTAGTAAGAATTACACCTGTTAGTTGCAATTGAGAATGAAAACCTTCAATTACATGGATAGCATCTTGTCCTACCATAGAGTCAATTACTAATAAAACTTCATGTGGACATATTACTCTTTGCAACTCTTTCAATTCGTTCATCAAATCTTCATCAATATGTAGTCGACCTGCTGTGTCAACTAAAACATAATCAAAATGGTTTTCTTTGGCGTAGGATAGAGCATGTTCTACAATCTCGACAGGATTGTTTTTCCCTTCTTCAAAAACCTCTATATTTAACTGTTTTCCAATCTGCTTTAATTGATCAATTGCTGCTGGACGATATACATCGCATGCTACTAAAAGGGGCTTTTTAGCATGCTTTTTGCGCAATAGATTAGCAAGCTTTCCAATCGTTGTAGTCTTACCACTACCTTGCAAACCTACCAACATTAAAATAGCAGGATTTCCATTCAAATTTAGAGGTGCACTTTCTCCCCCTAACAACTCTACTAATTCGTCTTTTACAATTTTAACAAACATATCTCCTGGATTAATACTACGTTTTACTTCTTCTCCAAGGGCCTTTTCTTTTACATTGGTAGTAAACTCTTTTACTACTTTATAATTAACATCCGCTTCTAATAACGCAAGACGAATCTCGCGCATCATATCGGAAATATTATCTTCCGTAATCTTTCCATATCCTTTAATTTTGTGTAATGTATTTTGTAATCTTTCTCCCAAACTTTCAAACATTCTCTTATCCTCCCTAATTTCTAAAAACTAAATATTACTATGATTATTATATAAAAACAAAGGAATAAAGTAAACTATCATTCTTATTTTCAAATAAAAGAAAACAAAAAAGACTAGAATTAATCTAATCTTGTTCTATAGGGATATGGTAAAAGGTTCTTCCTTCGTTCCCCTACCACCAGTTATTTTTACCGTTGACTTTAAGTGCATTGCAGGTCTTATTCCAATAGCAGTACCACGTGAACCGC
>CAJUHO010000034.1 GCA_910586195.1 uncultured Bacilli bacterium | reverse complement strand
TTGTTAGATGCATTCTTTGTCTTTTATCTTGCTCTTTCCTTGTCTCTATTAACTCCACATTTCTTCTCTTTTTATTTTTCCACTTTGCCATTTTCATCACCTATTTTTCTATATCCATATTATCATATTTTCTAGCTCAAAACAATAGTTCAATTTGCCATATTATATACTGTTCATAAAAAAAAGCGCATAAATTAGCGCTTTTCAAATACTATATAAAACTTAATAACCATAACGTAAAATTTCAAAAACAACATCATTAGAAACGCCATAATGATAAGCCTCATTTTCTGATGTAAACAATAGATCAAACAAATAAGTCTTTCCTATTCCTATCGCACTACCACGATCTAAAACAATACCTACGAATTCATCAAGCTTTGACTCTTTTATACGAACAATACTTCCAAGTTTTAGACTACGATCTGCCGCTAAAATTCGAACTTCTCCATATGTCTTATCAAAATAATAAATTCCATTATTGATATTATAACCACTAGATGTAAAACCTGTGCATCCTCTACAATCTGGACCATATCCACTCATAGATCCTATCATTGTTTCTAAAATATCAGTTTCTATCTTTTCTTCCTTTACTTCTTCTTCTATTTCAATATGACTCTCTTCAACAGGTGTTGGTACTAATATTACATCATCTTCTTGCTCAACTATCTCTTCCTTTTCCTCTGGTTTTGTTTCTAACGACTCTACTGGTAATGCCTGTTCTGTAAACTCTTTTATTACCGAAAGATTTAAGCTATTTACCTTCTTTACGTCAATTTCTGTACTTATCTTTTCTACATTTTTCTTAGTTCCTGTTACTATCATTGCAGGAATTGCTATAATTAATAAACAATTTATCATATAAACAACATACTTCATCATAAAACTCCTTGCAAATACAAGTGTAGCATATTTACAATTAATTTTACAACATTTTACAAATTTTACCAGTTTATATTTACATTTATTTCCATTTTGTTTGTCGTCAACTAACTTACTGTACAGCTATATCTAGCAAGGGTCATTTCCTTTTTTATTTCAATAGCATCATCATCTAGATGAAAGTCGGGAACTATTCCACCTGCTTCACTATAGGCTGATTCTAAATTATCAGTATTTACCTTCGCATAATCTATTGTTTGTCTATTTATTTGTTTTCTTGAATGTAGACTACAATCACTTTCAATACCTGGTATTTTCTTCACCATAGTAGTTAATGTTTCACATTTTTCATTTAATAGATTTAACTCTTCTTCACTACCACTATTTCCTTTTGTCTCTACAATAGAGGTGTACTTTTTTAACTTATTATTATCTACTAAAAACTCACTTGTATATGTAGTAGTTGCCTGTGTATCTTCTTCCTCATAAACACAACGCATTGTTCCATGAATCAGTTCCCTCTTCTCTTCTGTTTCTTGTTCCATCATGAAAGAACGAATATCTGGTAAAAACCACACTAGGGCCCCTAATCCAACAAAAAATAATACTAACAAAAAGTAACGAAAAGCACTAGGATTTTTCTTAGGTGGCTGCAAATTAGTATTTCGTATAGCAGCCTGCGGTTGTGCTACCTGCTGCGGTGTAGGTGGTGATTGTGTATATACTACTTGCTGTTCTGGTAATTGAGTAGGTATTGGCTGCACTTGTCCCACCACTTGTGGTTGAACTTGCGTGTTCTGAGTGGTTGCCTGTATATTAGGATTTACTACAGACTGGCTAGAAACTGTATTAACATTAGGAACAGTTACTTGCTGAGGAGTAGTTGGAGCTACTGGTTGTGGAGAAACAGCACTACTATTTATTTGCGGAGTTGGCACCGAATTAGATATAGGAGTTGGATTATTGACTGGATTTCCTACTGTATTTGGTATACTTTGACTATTCGCTCCTACTGGCACATTATTATTTTCACTATTATTCACACAAATCATCTCCCTATTCTGATATTATTATAGCAAATAAATGAAAACTTTACTATACATTCAAAATGATTATTTTCGTAAACTGTCTATTTTCTCTTGATAATTATCACTATTTAAAATAAAAGAACCTGCCACTAAAATATCTGCTTTAGATACTTCCTTCTTAGTCTCGTTATTAATACCGCCATCTACACTAATTTGGGCTCTACTTTTATACTCTTTCAACAATGTCTTTAATTCATTCACTTTCTCTTTCGTCTCAGGAATAAAAGCTTGTCCTCCCTTTCCAGGATAAACACTCAATACTAGAATCATATCAACAAGTGGTAAATAAGGAACCAACTCCTTTATCTTAGTATCAGGCGATATTGCAAGTCCACATTTAATAGCATAGCTTTTAATTAATTTTAAACAAGATTCTATATTGGAATCTACTTCTATATTAAACGTAATATATTCTGCATTAAGTTTTGCATAATCTGGTATAAATTTTTCTGGTTTTTCCACCATTAAATGTACATCTAATCTTTTAGAAGTATATTTATAAATATGACGCATTTCTTTAAAGGGTAGACTTTTTTCCTTCACAAATTTTCCATCCATCACATCTACATGAATATAATCAGTATTTGTTTCATTTAAAAGGGTTAAGTCTTTAGGAATATTTTTACTAGTTAAAAATGAGGAAGAAATTAACATATTAAAATCTCCTTTCTATTAATTTTAAATAATTATGGTATCTACTACTTAAAATTTCATTTTTCTCTACAGCCTTTTTTACGGCACATTCCCCTTCATTAGTATGAGAACAATCTTTAAAAGGACAGGGAAATTTTTGAAATTCTATAAAAGATTCCCTTATATCTTCTTTACTATAATTTTTAAAGTCTAAGGCAGAAAAACCTGGAGTATCTAATACATTGCCCTCCTCTATTGAAAAAAGTTCTACAACACGAGTGGTGTGTTTTCCTCTCCCTAATGCTTTTGAAATTTCCCCTGTCTGTAATTTCCAATTGGGATTTAGCTTATTCAAGAGTGTTGATTTTCCTGCTCCTGTCTGACCTGTAAAAACGCTAGTTTTGTCCTTTATTAATTTTTTTATTGTAACCAAATCGGTATTTGAAACTACAGTATAACCAATTTTAGAATAATAATTTAAAATTGGCATTAGACTTTTTTTCTCTTTTTCCGTTAATAAGTCTTCTTTTGTAATACAAATAATACTAGTCGTCTTATGCAATTCCATTAAAACGATTAACTTATCTAAAAGATCAGAGGAGAAATTTGGCGAAGTTAGACTTGTAATTAAAAATGCTTGATCGATATTACTAACCGCAGGACGTATAAATTCATTATGACGGGGAAGAATCTTCTCAATCACCCTTTTTTCTATATCGAATTCTACGTCATCACCTACTAAAGGCACAATATGATTGTGCCTAAAAATCCCTCTACATTTACAAGGAAAAAGTTGATTTTCAAATGAAACATAATGCGTATCACTCACAATTTTTGTAATTTTTCCAATCATAGTATCTCCCTAATTTGCACTACTTCCACCGTCATCAGGCTTTGCTGGTGTTGTTGGTGAAGGTGCTGGAGATGGCGATGGGGAAGGTGACGGAGATGGAGATGGTGATGGCTTTGTTGCCGGTTTTTTAGCAATAACAACAGTTAAAGAAGTTCCTTTTACAATTGGGCTACCTGCCGCACGTGATTGACTGATGACTTTTCCTTCTTCATAACTTGAGGTTTCTTGGTAATCGGTTTGCAATGTAATACCATATTTACTACAAAAAGCTTCTACATCATCAATATTCCAACCTTCTCCATTCATATTAGGATACTCATCTACAATGTCAGGAATATATAAAGTAATGGCATCGCCTTTTTTTACTTTAGAACCCTTTGCTAAGCTTTGACCTATAATTTTTTGTTTATCATCATAATCCTTATTGCTATCCACTGTTTTCTTCTCCACTGTCACTTCTAAATGATAAACATTTTCAAGCAAGGTTTGCACCTCTATATAATTCTTTCCTGAATAATCCTCTATGGTATATGTCTCCTCACCAGATGATTTATATAAAGTTATTTTTGTTCCCTCTTTTACATAACGACCTGCAGCAGGAGAAGTTTTTACAATTTTCCCCTTCTTTATCTTATCAGATGGTACACTTTCTATATTAGTAGCAACTACAAACCCCTTATCTTGCAATCTTTTTTCTGCTTTGGACACTGACATATCACTAACATCAGGAATCTTAATAGTCTCTTTCTTGGTAGCTTTTGGGAAAATAAAGAAAACTGTCACTAATGCCAGAACAATAATACCGAAAATAGCAGATAAAATAATAATGACTATCTTTCTTTTTTTATCACCGCTATCATTTTCTATTTTCTCAGCAATTTCTTCTTCTTTTTCTTCTAACTTTTTGATTGTTTTTAAAGAAGCCTCTTGTTCATGCTCTGGAAAAGAATAAACATATGGTTCCTCATTAATCCTTGCATCATCTAGTGCCGTAAGCAGGTCTTGATGCATTTCTGTAGCACTACTATAACGATTTTTAGGATTTTTAGCAGTAGATTTTAAAATAACGTTTTGAATACTTTGTGGAGTAGAAGAATCTCCTTCCATTAAACTTGGTAGAGGCTCTTTCATATGTTTTAGTGCAATCTCAACTGCATTGTCTCCTCTAAAGGGTAGACTTCCAGATAATAACTCATAGAAAATAATTCCCATAGAATAAATATCACTTTTAATTGTAGAACCTTTTCCACTTGCCTGTTCTGGTGGAAGATAGTGAACAGAACCCATAACAGAATTGGTTTGGGTAAGCTGTGTACTATTTAGTGCCATAGCAATTCCAAAATCTGTAATTTTAATTTGTCCATCATCTTGTATCATAATATTTTGCGGTTTCAGATCACGATGAATAATATAGCTGTCATGAGCATGTGCCATGCCATCTGTTAGTTGTAGCATAATATCGATTGCTTCACTTAATGTTAGAGAACCACGTTTTTTTAGAAGCTGCTTTAGCGTTTTTCCCTCTACATATTCCATAACAATATAATAAAGTCCATCGTCTTCTCCTACATCATACATTTCTACAATATTAGGGTGAGAAAGACTAGAAGCTGAAAGCGCCTCTCGTTGGAACCTTCTTACAAATTTTTCATCATTTGATAAATCCCCTCTTAATATCTTAATAGCCACATTACGATCTAATATAGTGTCATATCCAAGGTAAACATTAGCCATGCCACCTTCACCAATACTTCTAATTATTTCATAGCGATCGTTAATTTTTTGCCCCTTTGTTACCATTAGCGTTCACCTTCTTCTCCTAAAATCAAATATGCAACCGAAACATTATCAGTACCACCCCTATTATTTGCCTTTCGGATGAGTTTGATAACGGTATCTTCAATATCCGTATCCCCTAGCAACACCCTTTCTATTTGTTCTTGATCTAACATATTCGTCAGTCCATCACTGCATAGCATAATTTCACTAATTTCCATATCACAATCAAAAACATCGATTTCAATTGGATCATTCGCCCCTAATGCTTTCATTAATACATTTTTCTTAGGATGCTCCTTTGCTTCTTCTTTTGTGAGTTCCCCAGCTGATACCAATAAATTTACTAAAGTATGATCATATGTTACTTTATGAAGATGATTATCTTTTACTACAAAACCACTAGAGTCTCCAATATTTCCAAATAAAATATATTCACTTGTTACGACAGTAAGTACTAAAGTAGTTCCCATACCTTTACTTTCTGGATGTTCTTTTTCATGTTGGAAAATCAAGGTATTAATTTCATTTACACTATTTCGTATCCAATTGACAGCATCCACCTTATTCATATTCATAAATGTTTCATTAAAATGCTTTCCCAAATAACTAATTGCAATAGATGATGCTACTTCTCCAGCAGAGTGTCCTCCCATTCCATCAGCGACAGCCATTAAATAATCATTTTGAGCATTTTTCACAATAATGACGCTATCTTCATTATGATCTCTTACTTTACCAGCATCTGTTAAATAAAAAGATTTCATATATCCTCCTTCTTGCTTCTCAGTTGTCCACAGGCAGCGCTAATTTTACTACCAAACTCTTTTCTGATTGTTACATTAATATGATTTTTTTTAAGTATATCATAAAACTTCATAATTTGAAAGGCGTCACTTCTTGAAAAATCAAGGTTTTCTGTAGCATTATAAGGAATTAAATTAACATAAGCATTCATTTTCTCAATGAGCCTTGAAAGTTCTTCTGCGCACTGATTACTGTCATTTACATTCTTTAATAATATATATTCAAAAGTTAAGCGACGAGACGTCTTTTCAGTATATTTTTTTAAAACAGGAATTAATTTTTTTAATGGATAAACCTTGTTAATTGGCATTAAACTACTTCTAAGTGTATCATTAGGAGCATGCAAACTAATGGCAAGATTCACTTGATATGGAAAGGAAGAAAACTCTTCTATTTTGGGAATTATGCCACAAGTAGACACTGTAATATGCCTACTACCTATTTGCAAGCCATTTGGATCATTAATAATTTTAATAAAATCTATTAAGTTGTCATAATTATCAAAAGGTTCTCCGATTCCCATCACTACTACATGACTAATTCTCTCACCTAAATCCTTTTCAATTCTTAACACCTGCTCTACCATTTCTCCAGTTGTTAGGTTACGTACCTTTTTTCGTCTACCACTTTCACAAAATTTACATCCCATATTACAGCCAACTTGGCTAGAGACGCAAATACTATTGCCATAATCATGTCGCATAAGCACTGCTTCCACATGTTCCTTATCTTGTAATTCAAATAAATACTTGTTAACATCCCTATCCCGTTCTATTTGAACAACATCAAGTTCTCCAATGAAAAAATCGCTTTCTAAATGGTTTCGTATTTCCTTTTTTATATTTGTAGCTTCATCAAAACTCTTAATCTTTTTCTCATAAAGCCATCGAAAAAGTTCCTCACCATGATATTTCTTACCTTGATATTTGAGAAGATACTCTATTAATTGTTCTTTTGTTAAATTGTAAATATTTTCCATTTCTTCACTTCCACTTTATATTATAGCACAAAAGAGATAGTTATGGCTTTTCTATCTCCTTTATTTTTCCAAACTCAGAATAAGAAAACTCTAACGTTGCATTAACTGGCATTTGCTGACAGTAACTATAATAATTAGTTAGATTATATTCTAAAGCGTAAACATTTTTATTATCATCCGTTTTTAATATAATTTCATTAGAATCATCTGGAATATTCACTGTCTGATTTGTTAAAATTTTCAAAAGTTTTCCTGTAGCGATAGAAAACTTCAATTCATGGTTTCCAGCTTGAAAATCCGTTTTCGATATAAATTTCGATGCTTCTAATATTTTAGATAGCATCTCTACCTCATAAAACTCTGCCAAAGCGTAAGGGTTATCTGCAACACTCCAAGAATTAAGTTCCTGTTTAATAAACAAGTCTCCATCTCTATAGTAATTCATAGTAATCCCATTTGTGAAAACAGAAAATAGTTCTTTGCTGTTTTTACAATTCCCTTCATAAAGTACAACATTATTACCAATTGTTGCTAAATATTTATAATGATAGTTTTTATTTTCTAGTTGATCTAATTTATAGTCATAACTAACTTCAATTTTATATTCTTTTTCTTTTTTCGGCATGTTATTATGAGAAGTTCTAATTAAGATAATTACCACAAAAAAGAAAATAGCATAAAAACCAAAGAATAATAAAGCTCTTCCCTTCTCTGTTGCAAATAAATTTTTCCAGTTTATTTGGCGGTTGCTATTTTTTTTTGTTTTTTTCTTATTCACGCTACCACCTACTCCATTTTAGATTTTAATAATTTCTCTTTATCAATTCCATTTAAATAATCTTTTACTAAGGTTCTTTTTTTTCCTTCTAATTTAATTTCTTTAAAAATAATTTCTCCATCTTTACAAGCAATACCAATGCCATCTTTATAAATGTTGTTAACTTGTCCTGGAGAAACAGAAGGTATATTGGAAAGTATCTGTGCTCTATATACTTTTATTATCTTACCATCCATTGTTGTATAAGCTCCTGGTGTAGGAGAAAGTCCACGTATCTGATTAAATACTTCACGTACTGACTTATGAAAATCTATTTTTTCTTCTTCATGAGAAATATTATAGGCATAAGTTGCCTCTTCTTTCTCCTGTTTTATGCGTTTATTATTTCCCCTTAAAATCTGTGGTAAAGTTTCTAACAATAATTCTTTTCCCATAAAACATAATCTATCATGAACAGATTCTAGATTATCTTCATCTGTAATAGGGGTTGATTTCTGAGAAATAATATCTCCCTCATCCATTTTTTCATCCATGTACATAATCGTGATACCAGTTTCCTTATAACCATACATAATCGCCTTATGAATAGGAGCCCCACCTCTTAGTTTAGGAAGTAGTGAGGCATGGACATTAATACATCCATATTTGGGAGCATCCAAAAGAATTTTAGGAATAATTTGTCCATAGGCACAGGTAATAATGATATCTGGTTTATAATCTAATACTTCCTGATAATCTAAACGAATCTTTGCTGGTTGTAATACTGGTATATCATGGCTTTGTGCCACTTTTTTTACGGGAGAAGGCGTTAGTAATTGTTTCCTTCCTACTCTTTTATCAGGTTGTGTTACTACTGCTACCACTTGATACTTATCTATTAATCCTTCCAAAACAGGAACACTAAAGTCTGGCGTCCCCATAAAAACAACTTTTATTTTTTCCATACAATCATCCTTTATATATTGCTAATAATATAGTAATTGTAGCACCTAATGTAATAAACAAAATACCAAGAAGTGCGAGAATTGAAGCATTACCATATGTATTTACAACCTCCATTCGCAAGTTCACTCGTGCAGGCATTTCTTCTTTAACTACCTCTTTTTCTAATACTACTTTTTCTTCTTTAAAATCTTCGTAATTATTAAAAATTTCTCTATATCCTGGTAATAAAACAACCTTGATATCATTCGCCATAATCGGAGTATATCTTTTTTCAACATCTATTCTAGAATCCATAATTTTATTAATAGAATAAATCAGTTCTTCTCTATCACATGTTTCTAATATGCTACGATAGTCTTTCAAATAATTATGATGTAGACTTTCACGTTTGATAAAGGCGATGGCAGGATGAGAATTTGTAATATCTAATCTCTTCCACTCTTCTATAAAAGTTTCTAAAAGTACACTAGACTCATTATTAGAAAGTTCTAAATCACGACACAATTGTTCCACATTTTCCTTCGCTTTTTTAAAATCTTGTTGATAGTAAGCACCACGATTATACTTTTTATCGTCATCCATATACGGTGTTATAGCAACTAATTCTGCTAAATAATATGGAGAATGTAGAGCGTAATGAAAAGCCAGGGCAGGAGAATCTGTTAAAGTAATATAAGAGGTATTTTCTAAATCCTTTGTCAAAATTTCTTTTTTATAATGGCTTCTTAAAATTTTTTTTGTTTTAGCAAAATTCTCTATATTATAAGAATATTTTAATGAATCAATTCCCTCATTTTTTACCTGTTCTATATAACTAGACGGAAAACTATGAAATAAATATCCATTTGTAATATATCTATTATAAATATAAGATAAAATTTTTCGTTTATTCTCAGGCTGTTCTATCTGCTCAATATCGATATTTAAAGTAACTGCCGTCATTTTTGCTAAAATACGAATTACACCTTCTACTAAATCACGATGATTTTCACATTTTTTCATAAATCTTTTAAGTTGAGCAATATATTCATCGATTAAGTCATCACTTTCAAATAATATAGAATATTTAATTAAAGCGTCCATCATAAACATTAAACTATATTCACTTTTACCATAGATGGTTCCTTCAGGTGTTAATGGTGACTTTTTGTTATGAAATCTTTCATTCATTAGAACTTCATGCAAAAACTCTTTTACATCTGCTCTTTTTAATATCTTATTTAACAAATTATCACCACCTTACAATAAATAAAGTATAACAAAAACCTCTCGTTTTTACAAGTTTTAGAAATGGATGGGATTGAAATTTATCTCTACTTTTATATCTTTATTATTTTTATAATGTTCATCCATTTTTATAAGTGCCAAATACAAGTTACTTTCCTTTTTATATTTTAAAATAATAGAGTAACGATAAACATCGTTTAATTTAAATATAGAAGCAGGAGAAGGTCCTAAAATAATAGTTTGTTCTAAATATCGTTCTAAACTTTTTTTTATTTTTTGTGCTTCCTTTTCTATTATACTATAATCCTTTCCACTTAATCTTATGTACACTAAATAATAATAAGGAGGATATTTCATTGTTTTCCTAATGGTCATTTCTTGTTTATAAAAGCCAATATAGTCATGTTTTTTCACAAAGGAGATAGCATAATGACTAGGATTAAATGTTTGAATTACGACTTCGCCTACCTTTTCACTCCTGCCACTTCTTCCAGCTACTTGTGATAATAGAGAAAATGTATTTTCGCTACTTCTAAAGTCTGGAATATTTAAAGAAGTATCCGCATTAATAACACCTACTAATGTAACATTTTCAAAGTCTAATCCTTTTGCGACAATTTGGGTTCCCAAGAGAATACTATATTTTTGATTGCGAAAATCTTCAATCATTTTTTTATGCATTCCTTTTCTACTTGTGGTATCTACATCCATTCGTAAAACCGCAGTGTTAGGAAAAAGTTTATGTAACTCTTCTTCTACTTTCTCTGTTCCAATCCCAAGATTTGTAAGAGAGTTTTCATGACATTCTGGACAAATAACCTTTAAATTCGTAGCATAACCACAATAATGACATCGAAGCATAGAAGCATGTTTATGATATGTTAAAGTAATATCGCAATGAGGACATTTTACTGTGTATCCACAATTTTTACATGTAACAAAAGAGGAGTATCCACGACGATTTAAAAGAAGAATTACCTGTTCTTTTTTTTCTATTTTCTCAGATATTTTATCAAATAATTTTTTTGAAAAAAGTCCAACATTTTTTTTATATTCCTCATTCATATCTACAATTTCAACAGAAGGAAGAGATTTTTTATTCACTCTATGAGGAAGCATTAATAATTGATAAAATCCCTTTTGGGCTCTAGCAAATGACTCAAGAGAAGGGGTAGCGCTGCCTAATATAACAGGACATTTATTATATCTTCCTCTTTCCCTTGCAACATCAATAGCACTGTATCGTGGAGAGGAATCCTCTTGTTTGTAAGAGTCACTATGTTCTTCATCAATAATAATCATTCCTAAATCATTAAGTGGAGCAAATATGGCACTCCTTGCACCAATTACGATTTTAGCCTCTCCTCTATGAATCCTTCGCCATTCGTCATATCGTTCTCCTTCTGATAACGCACTATGAATGGCGGCAATTTTATTACCAAACCTTTTTTCAAATCTTTCTACCATCTGTGGTGTTAAAGAAATTTCTGGAACTAACATGATACTTGTCTTTCCTTTTTTTAATGTATTTTCAATTAACTCCATATAAACTTCTGTCTTACCACTACCAGTAACTCCCCATAATAAAGAAACCTTCTCTTCTTTATTTTCTAACACTTGATTTACCACCTGTTTTTGTTCATCTGTCAAAGAATATTTTAGACAATTTTCACTATTATAACAAAGTCTATAATGTTCTTTTTTTTCTGGAATTAAAATTCCTTTCTGTTCCAATGTCTTTACACTACTAGCAGAAACTAAAAGTAGCCTCTTCCTTGATACTAAGTCATCTTGTGTAAAGAGATTTATCACTTCTTGTTGTTTTGTATTTAATTTATATTCGCCTATTTCTCCTAATCGATAATAAATATCATATTTTTTGGAAACACTGCTTCCCCTTCTTGCTTTTAAAGCTTTAGGAAGCATCACTTGATAACAACTAATTAGGGTAGAAAGTGTTTGTTTTTTGATAAATTTTCCTAAATCCAATAGTTCTTTATTTAAGACAATTTCTTCATCAACAACTTCTATAATTTGTTTCAAATTTACTGCATAAGAAGATTGTCCTTTTATTTCTAAAACAAAGCCTTCTAATTTTTGATAACCAAATGGAACTTCTACTCGAATTCCTATTTTTATTTTTGATTCTAAACGACTAGGAACTTTATAATCAAAAATTTTATCAATATTTTTATGTGATAATTGTATCAAAACACCTACAACCATAAAGTCCCTCCTATTTTTATTATACCATTCTTTTTATGTGATTCATAAAAGAAATACCTTTCTTTTAGATACTTTATCTTAAACACCAAAAATATGCAAACAGAAAATAGAAAAATTTCGGAAAGAAAATAGTATGAATTTTACTTTTTCATACTATTTAAAATGATAATTCTATTATTTATAAATTCAATATATTTATAATATGGCACATAGATATATTATTTAGTATATCTCCATCAATTGCACCTAAGCAAAATTCCATTCAATTTATAGTTACCATACGTCATTCCTATTGTACTAGCTCTCTCCTTTAAGTCTTTTTTCATAGTATACTTTCAACTATTTATTCCCTATTCTTCGATAATTTCCCTTTTCTTACTTGATTATATTTTTTCATATCATATACTTACTTATTAAGGAAAAAAGAAATACCCTGTTATGTTTTCCAATCAATACATTCATCTATCCTAGTTTTCACTTAATACTAATCGAAACGACAAGAACCCACCTGCATGACCCCCATCATGATAAAAGGAAAATATACCACTTAAACTATTATTTCTCCAATTACCTCCACGCACAAACCAAGAATATTGTGATGTTATCATTGTTTTATAATCATCATACCATCCCATTGTTTCACCCAAAGCATGGGAGACACAGGATTTTCCATTACACGCTGTTAATGGATTACTACTTGTATAAAAATTGTAATACTTATCTTCTAACCAACTTTTCCCCTCAAAACTACCCCCTTCGCCGGTTAAACCTGTATACCCTGAGTTATATAAAGAACTCACTCCTGTATACTTATTTTCTCCTGATACATAATCTCCCATCATATATTCTGCTGATCCACCATTCATATCATATATCCCATAAATAGTTCCTGTAGTGGATGCACCTGTTCCAAATATATCTATATCATAGGTGTATTGACAGCCATAATCTGTATCAGTATTACCTGATGAGCCATAACTGCAACCTGTTATAAAATCATCTGATTTATTCTGATATATTTCTTTATTCACATCACGAAACTTTCTATTACCCAATTTTCCATACTTACTCTGACTTAAGTACGCAACTGCCGCCCATTCACTATTTTTCATCGCATGGGAATTTAATTTATTACCATCAAATCCATATTGGTTATTAATCTTTACCATATTAACTGCTACTTCTTCTAAGATTGATATTTGAATATTTTTCCAACTAATAACATTCGGTTTTACGAAAGCAGGTAATATGGCATCATTCCTTCCTTCAAGTATGGCAGAAGAATTCAAACTGCTCGTCTCAAACTTTCCTACCCAGATTCCTGAAAGTTCTTCTGTTCCAAATGTAAATGCGTCTGGTGTTCTCCAGCCACTTTTCTTTTCTGCTACTTTATATTTCGCACTTCCTAGCTCTTTCTCACTCTTCTTTATAAACTTAACATCTATCTCTCCTGGTAGCGCTTGGGTTGGAGCACTGTTTAAATATACTCCCTTCTTTCCATAATAGTTTTCTCCATCTTCACTCCCTATTGTATAAGAGTATCTCGGAATATACACCCACATCGTTTCAATATCACTCATAGGAATTGCTGTTCCACTTGCTGCACTTTGATATTTACTTCTACTTGCAGT
>CAJUHO010000033.1 GCA_910586195.1 uncultured Bacilli bacterium | reverse complement strand
TAGGAAAGTTTGAGACAAGTAGTTCAAGTCCTACTGCTACAAATGGCGGAGGAAACGTCACAAACCTAGATGCGATGATAAAGCCAAATGTAACAAGCTGGAGAGGAATACAGGTCGCCAATATAGCCGAAGTTGGAAGAAATGTAACAAAGAATGGGAATCGCTATGGGTTTAGTACGAACAAGTTAGATTCCCATGCGATGAAGAATAGTGAATGGGCGCTAGCCTCCTATCTTTCCCAAAGTAGGTATGGAAAACTGGGAAATAAGAATTATAGTGGAGCGAATAAAGAGATATATCAGAATAAGTCAAATGAGTTTATAACAGGCTGTAGTTATGGTGTACCAAGTAATGGAAATACGGATTATGGATGTCAATATACATATGAAAAGTCTCCTAAAGGAACGGGAGCATCAACGACAGGAACGATATATGGAATTTATGATATGTCAGGTGGTGCTTGGGAGTATATGATGGGAGATTATGCACCTGGAGGAGAAAGACATTCGGGAATGAGTACGACAGCCAATTCAGGTTATACAGGACTTCTTCAAAATGGGACAAATTTTACAGGAAAGAGCTTTCTAGAAGATAAGTATTATGATTTTTATGAAAGTAGTGATCCACTAACAGCGTGTAAAGGAAAATCATGTACAACACATGCCTTAAATGAGACAGCAAGTTGGTATGGAGATTATACAACGATGGTAACAGCACAATTTGCATGGTCTGTGCGTAGCGGTCGTAGCGCAGACAATTCGTCTGCTGGTATTTTCTTTTTGGGCTACAGCTACGGTGATGCTAATAGTCTTGAATCGTTCCGTCTTGTGCTGAGTGCGACATAGTTATCTTGTTAGAGAATTTAGAAGTTTTGAAAAATATAATCAAGTAAGAAAATATCGGATAAAAGGATAAAGAGAAAAATAGGTGATTCAGAAATTGTCAAAAGGTAAAAGTAGAAATAAAAAGAGACAAAGTTTGACAGATAATAAATTTAGCTATATAAAGAGTCAAGTTTCAAAAAAACTTATTATAAAAGAGAAAGTGATACCTCGTGTTCTTTTCGGTTAATCTTTTCAGCTACCTAGCTTTTTAGTTATTTATTATCCGTTTATTGCTACATTAAATTACTAGAGTATCTACAAAAAACGTGCTATAATCTTTATAGGATAAAAATTCTTAAAAATAGTAAGGTGATAGTATGTATTTGAAAGAGATTGTAACTAGTGGTTTTAAATCATTTGCAGATAAGCTTGATATTAAATTAGATGATAAGATTACATGTATTGTTGGACCTAATGGTAGTGGGAAGAGTAATATTGTAGATGCTGTTCGTTGGGTTCTAGGAGAGCAATCTGTAAAATCTCTTCGTGGAGATGGTGCCATGACAGATGTTATTTTTTCTGGTAGTAAAAGTCGTAATCCATTAAATGTAGCATCTGTTGAACTTATTTTTGATAATAGTGATCATTACCTAAATATTAGTTATAATGAGATTTCTATTAAACGTAAAGTGTATCGTAGTGGAGAAAATGAGTATTTTCTAAATAACGAAAAATGTCGTTTAAAAGATATTACTAATTTATTTATGGATAGTGGTGTAGGGCGAGAATCCTTTAATATTATTTCGCAAGGAGAAGTGCAAAAGATTTTAAGTCATTCTTCCTATGATAGACGCCTTATATTTGAAGAGGCAGCAGGAATTTTAAAGTATAAAAAACGTAAAGAAGAGGCACTTCGAAAATTAGATCGTACTCATAATAATATTGATCGTGTTGACGATATTATTGCCGAACTAGAAGTACAGGTAAATCCATTAAAAGAGCAAAGTGAAAAAGCAAAAGAATATTTAGAGAATAAAAAAGGCTTAGAAAAATATGAAGTGGCGCTTTTAGCATATGATATTGAAAATAATTCCTTAAAAATAGAAAATATGAAAGAGGAAAAGCAAAAGTTGGAAGAAGAGATTGTATCTTTACAGGTAGATACTTCTAGGACAGATTCCAAATCTATTGAAGATAAAAATACATTAGAAAAACTAGAAAAAGAATTATCTTTACAAACTAACCTATTAATACAAATAACAGAAGAAGTAGAAAAATTAAATAGTGAGAGAATGTTATTAAAAGAACGTAGTAATAATGCAGACGAAGATACCACAAGAAAAAAGATTCGAAATTTATTAGAAGAGAAAGGTCAAGTTGAAACTTCTTTAGTAGTGGCAAAAGAAGATTTTCATAGTTTAGAAGAAAATCTACATAAAAAAACAGAAGAATCAAAAGACTTACAAGAACAATTGGAAAAATTAAATCAAAAGAAAAATCTCTATAATCAAGATTATTTAAAAATAAATCGTGATAATAGTGTGCTAGAACAGAAGATGAAAACTCTTCAAATGGAACTAGACGCTGGAGGCAATATCCCAAATAGTGTACGTTCTATTTTAAAGGCGCCAACATTAGAAGGAATTTATAATACTATTGGTAATATTTTAAGTATTGATAGTCAGTATGAGAAAGCATTAGATGTAGCGATTCAGTCCAGTAGGCATTTTATTATTACCAAGGATGAGCAATCCTCTATTCAAGCTATTTCTTATTTGAAAGAAAAAAGGTTGGGAAGAGCAACATTTTTTCCTTTAACAGTAATTAAAGGACGTTCTATAGATGATAAGATATTACAACGAATTAGCAATGATGATGATTTTATTGATGTATTGAGTAATCTGGTAAAATATGATAAAAAATATCAAAATATTGTAGAAAATCAACTTGGAACAACACTGGTTTCTAAAAATATTACATCTGCTAATCGATTGAGTGGAAAGGTAAGTGCTAGATATCGCATTGTAACACTAGAAGGGGATGTAGTTCATGTTGGTGGTTCTATGTCAGGGGGATCTCACAATCAAGCAAATAGTGTGATAAGTCTAAAACATCAATTAAAACAGGCAAAATGGCAGTTAGAAAAAAACATGCAACAGATAAAAAATATAGAAGATTCTATGGAATCGGTACATAGAGAAATTCATAACTATGAAGAGCTGATATTTGACTTTTCTAAAGAATGTATGTTATTAGAGGAAAGATATGAAAAGAAGAAAAATGAGATACAAAAATTAGAAGAAAAGCAGGAATTTAATAAACAAGAATATGATAGTTATCAGACTTTGATTAACCATTCTTTTGATGAAAAAGAACAGGAACTTATCAAAAAATATCATGATAAAAAAACTCAAAAAGAATTAATGAATAGTGATATTAATAATTTAACACAAAAGATAGCTAATCTTAAAATAAAAATAGAAGAAGATAATGCTTCCCTAAAATTACATAATAGTCGTCTTCGAGAGATAGAAAAAGCAGTGCAGGAAAAGAATGTTCTTTTAAATCGTTTGGATTTAGAGCTAGATCATATGTTACTTGTTTTAAATGAGGAGTATTCGCTAACATATGAACATGCAAAAGAGACGTATCATTTAGATATTGAAGTGGAAATTGCCCGTGAAAAGGTAGATATTTATAAAAAGAATATCAAAAGAATAGGAATGGTAAATTTATTAGCAATAGAAGAATATGAGAGAATTTCTACACGTTATGAATTTTTATTGAAACAGAAGAATGATTTACAACATGCTGAGGAGACATTGCTTGAGATTATGAATGAAATGGATGATGTTATGAAAGAAGAATTTTTATCAACTTTTCAGGCAATAGAAGTAGAATTTAAACAGGTATTCAAAGAGTTATTTAAAGGGGGAGAGGCCAATTTAAAATTGACAAATCCTTCCGATTTATTGACCACAGGAATAGAAATTGTGGCATCTCCTCCAGGTAAAAAATTAACAACAATTAGTTTACTATCTGGTGGAGAAAAAACATTAACAGCGATTAGTCTTCTATTTGCTATTTTGAATGTTCGAACAGTTCCTTTTTGCTTACTTGACGAGGTAGAAGCAGCGTTAGATGAGGCAAACGTTTCCGAATTTGGAAAATATTTAAATCATTATAAAAATAAAACACAATTCCTAATTATTACACATAAGCAGAAAACAATGGAGTATGCAGATACGTTGTATGGGATTACAATGCAAGAGTCTGGTGTTAGTAAACTAGTAAGTGTAAAATTAAATGAACGTGCTGAAATTATTTAAGGAGAGTCTATGAAGATAAGATGGCTTAGGGAAGATGAAATAGATAAAGTTATAGTACTTTTAAAGGAATCTTTTCCTGTTGATACGAGTATTAAAAAAATACAAGAGAATTTAAATGATAAGAATCGTTTTTTAATAGCAGAGATGGAGAAGCAATTAGTTGGCGTTATTTTAGTACGAACGATAGAAAACTTTGTAGAAAATTTTATTAGTTTTCACTTAGATAATATTTGTGTAAAAAAACAATTCCAAAACAAAGGAATTGCTAGTAAATTGTTGCGAGAAGTTGAAAAAATTGCCATAGAGGAAAATATAGATTATATTGATTTAACTGCTAGTAATTATCGTGAAGTTGCCCATCACGTTTACTTAAAAAATGGATATGAGATGAGAGAGAGTTGCTTATTTCGAAAGGATATAAAATAAAAACAATGATATTATTTTGAATTATCATTGTCTTTTTTATTTTCTGTTTTTTCTCGTGTAATAGATGTAATAATTGGTTGGTTTTCTCTTAGTACTAAACCATTATCATCTTCTACTTTAACATCATTACAAATTTTATCTACAATATCCATTCCCTCTGTTACATATCCAAATGCTGCATAATCTCCATCTAGGTGAGGGCTATCCTTATGAACGATGAAGAATTGACTGCTAGCAGAATTATAATCGTACCCATTTCTGGCCATAGATAATACTCCTCTTTTATGAGAGATATTATTTTGAATTCCATTATTTAGAAATTCCCCTTCAATTGTGTTTTTGCTACCACCAGTACCATCTCCGTTTGGATCTCCTCCTTGTATCATAAAATCCTTTATAATGCGGTGAAAGGTAAGACCATCATAAAATTTTTCATCTACAAGTTTTAAGAAATTTTTTACTGTAATAGGGGCCTTGTCAGCTTCTAGTGTTGCTTTAATTACACCATAATCTTGGATATTGATTTCTACTTTGTATTGACCAGTTAGGGTATTATGTTTTTCCTCTTCACATCCAGAAAGTAGTAGGCCAATTAAGATAATTGCCATGATTTTTAGTTTTTTCATGAATTCACCTCATTGTAATTTTTATTTAAAAAGGACGTATTTAAATAGCTCTATATAACTCTTCCCCTGCATAAGGGTTATCTTTATCAATATGATCAGTAAATAAGATACCATCTAAGTGATCAAGTTCATGTTGAAAGGCAATAGACAGTTCCTCGCGACCTCTTACTGTGATTTTTTGACCCAATTCATTATAACCTTCTATAGTTACTCTAGCATATCTCGGAACGATTCCCTCTACGTCACGATTGACAGAAAGACAACCTTCTCCAAGTTCTACATAAATCATCTCTTCTGAATTACTAATAATTTTAGGATTAATAATAACATAAGTATCGAAGGTGCCTTCTTCTACTTCGTGGACTACTACGAAATAACGTTTAGCAACGCCTAACTGAATAGCAGCCATTCCCATTCCAGGACGTAAGTCATATTTTTCAGCTTTTTCTTCAATTTGACTATCAGTTAGATATTCTATCATTTTTTGAATTAACTTTTTATCTTCCTTTGTAAGTGGAAAAACCACTTCCTTACTAATTTGTCTTAATCTTTTATCTTTTTCGTCTAAAATTTCTTTTGTTTTTAACATTTTTATCACCACCGACGGACTTATTTTACCAAAAATATTAAAAAAAATAAATAGTTTCCATAAAAAAAGTCTTGCTGTAAAGCAAGACAATTTATTAAATTACTTAACCAACAAAACGAGTTCCAATCACAATTACTAATAAAATAAATAATACTAAAATAATGGCATAAGTTGAGTTGTTGTTATTATTGCATCCACATCCATATGTTGGATAATATGGCATTTGGTAGTTTGGAGTATTGCCTCCGCAACCGCATGAGCCTCCACCATAATAATACATAATCTAGCCTCCTTTTATTTAATCTACTATAGAATATGTAATTTGTTATATTTTGTTCATATTAAAGCTATAGTTTTGTGAAAACTATTTTCCAAATAAATAAACTATGTTAAAATAGGAAAAGATAGGATAGTGATTGGGTGAAGAAAATAATAAAATATATGGATAAACCTTTACTTTTTGTAACTTTTGTACTTTTCATTTTCGGACTTATCATGGTATTTTCTTCTTCTAATGTTACTGCTTATATGGCAAAGGCTGTAAGTCCTTACAATTATTTTATAAAGCAGGCAATTTTTTTAGGAATAGGTCTTGTAATGGCACTTGTTATGATTCGATTTAATACAAGACTTTATGGTATGGTCTCTTGGATTGGAATTTTGGGGATTGGGGTTTCTCTTGTAGTTTTATTGATTATGGGACAGGCACAAAATCAGGCGGTTTCGTGGTTTGATTTTGGTGCTTTTAGTTTTCAACCTAGTGAGTTTTGTAAGATTATTATGATTGTTTGGATGGCCCGTTATTATGAAGTGAATATAAAAAAATTAGATCGATATGGTGTCAGTCTTTTTCCTTTATTGGTTGGAGGAATAATTACTTTTTTAATTTTATTACAGCCAGATCTTGGAACTGCAATTATCTTTGTACTAATAGTTGGTGTGATTTTTTTATCGGTCCCAATTGTACCCCAAATTAAGCACCAAATTATTTTTGCTTGTTTTGGTTTGGTAGCTGTTGTTTGTTTGGTTGTTATTAGCAGTGGAAAGACATTAATTTATGAGAGACAATTGCAACGCTTAGATTATACTAGACCATGTGATAGACTGCTTACTACAGGTAGTCAGGTATGTAATGGTTATATTGCTATTAATAATGGAGGACTTACAGGTGTAGGACTTGGAAACTCCACACAAAAGTATTTATATTTACCAGAGCCTTATACAGATTTTATTTTTGCAGTTATTGTAGAAGAGTTGGGTGTTGTTTTGGGGATTTTAATTCTTTGTTTGTATGTATTTATTTTATATCGGATTTTATTAATTGGTAAGCGTAGTTATACTAACCGTGGTGCCATTATTTGCTATGGTGTTGCTATTTACATTTTTTGTCATATCGCTGTCAATTTAATGGGGCTATTTGGTCTTATTCCTATGACAGGGGTTCCTTTGCCTTTTATGAGTTATGGTGGTAGTTTTACAATTTGTTTGATTGCAGCTTTAACGCTAGTACAAAGAGTAAGTGTTGAGACTGGAATGCGAAAAACAGTAAAGAAAAGTTCTTAAGTATTTAGAATTTTTCTTTTTTTTTCTAATAATAAGATGGAGGTGATACAATGACTTTTACTTATCGATATCGAAAACAGATTCTGATTGGTATTTTTTCTTTGTTGTTATTAAGTGGAGGAGGCGGTTTTTTTCTTTTTTCTTTTAGTAAAAGTATGAGCAAGCCTAAGAAGGTTTTAAAGGTTTCAAAAAAAGAAGAAAAAACAGAAAGAAATGTCGAAGTTATATCTTATAAGATAGATATTAAGGGGGAAGTTAGAAATCCTGGTATTTATACGTTATCAAAAGAAAGTAGAGTAATGGATGCGATAGATGAGGCAGGGGGGCTTACAGAAAATGCCGATACATCTGTTATTAATCTTAGTAAAAAAATTACAGATGAGATGGTAATTATTGTCTATAGCTATCAAGAGGTTTCTGACTTTGCAAAAACAAAAGAGAAAGAGGAACAGGTGCAATTATCTTGTAATAGTGGTGGTAGTTATGAACTTTCTAATGACGCATGTATCGATATGTTAGATGAAAAAGAAGAAAAAGTGTTAACGGGTTCTGTTTCTATTAATGGTGCTACAAAAGAAGAGTTAATGAGCCTACCAGGAATTGGAGAGGCAAAAGCAGTGGCTATTATTGAATATCGTGAGAAAAATGGAGCTTTTGAAAGAATTGAGGATATTCAGAATGTAAGTGGAATAGGAGAAAGCTTATTTGCTAAAATTAAGGAAAATATTACTACATAGAACTCTCTTTTACTTATTTTTATTATTTGGTATCCTAATTGCCTTTTTCCGTCTTTTTATTTTTCCTAATAGTAGTGCATTAAATGGTACTGAAGGAGAATTGATGGGGATATTAGAGAAAGTTCAAGTTGAAGGAGATAATATTAAAATTATTTTAAAGTATCAGCATGAAAGAATAGTTGGAGTTTGTTATTTGAAAAACAGTAACAATAAGATAGTAAAAAAAATATCTGTAGGGGATTATCTATTATTAACGGGAAAATTAAAGTTACCATCAGATAGTAGGGTTGAAAATGGTTTTTCTTATAAGAATTATTTAAAGGGAAAGAAGACATATTATTTAATGGATATTAGTGATATTAAAGTAATTTCAGAGAAGAAGTCCCTTTATTATATCCTAAAAGAATTATTAGAAAAGAGAATGAAATTGGTGAAAAAAAGTTCTTCTTATTTGCATGCTTTTATTTTAGGAGATAATTCTTACGTGAAAGAGGAGGTACGTAAGAGCTTTCAGAAAAATGGCATTAGTCATTTATTTGCTATTAGTGGAATGCATGTAAGTATTATTAGTGGCTTTTTATTATCTCTATTAAAAAAAATTTCATGGAAAGAAAAGCAGCGCCATACTTTTGTGTGCTTTATTCTTTTTATGTATTTGACTTTTACTTTTAGTCCCTCCATTTTAAGAGCATTTTTATTTTTTCTTCTGTTTTCTATAAATCGTATGTACTATTTTTATATTAAGCCTTTTCATCTTTTTTTAGTTACTTTTACTATTTGTTTATTGATAAATCCCTATTTTATTTATATGATAGGATTTCAGTACTCTTTTTTAATTAGTGGCTCTTTAATAATTGCAGGCGATTATATTAATGAAGGAAAAAATTATTTTCATAAACTGCTTAGAACTTCTCTTCTTTCTTTTTTTTCTAGTATTATTATTAGTCTTTTTCATTTTTATGAATTGAATTTTTTAAGCATTATATATAATTTGTTTTATGTTCCTTTTATTACTTTTATTATTTTTCCGCTATGCTTTTTTGTGTTGCTATTTCCATTTTTAGATTCTATATTGTTTTTCTTTCTTAATTTTCTTGAGCAAAGTTCACTATGCTTTTCCTCTATTTCTTTTGGCAGAGTTATTTTAGGAAAACCTTCTAATTTATTACTTTTACTATATGTTATGATATTATTTTTTTGCTTATGGAAAGCAAAGTGTGAAAAGAAATTTTATTGGGTTTCTTTTTGCCCTCTAATTTTAGTTCAATTTATTTTACCTATTCTATCAATTAATAGTTATTTCATGATGTTTGATGTTGGTCAAGGGGATAGCATCTTGTTAAAATCTAGAAATAAAATTATGTTAATTGATACAGGTGGCATAGGAAGTTTTTCTTCTATGAAGAAACGTTCTATAACAGAGCAGGTAACAATTCCATATTTAAAAAGCAAAGGAATTCGAAAAATTGATATTTTAATATTAACGCATGGTGATTATGATCATTTAGGAGAAACAGAAAATTTAATAAAGCAAATTCCTGTAAAAAAGATTTATATTAATAATAATTCTTTAAACTATTTTGAAAGGAGATTAAAGAAAAAATATTCTGTAGAACAAATAGGTGCAGATATGACTTTACAGTTAGGTGATATTTTACTTTATTCTTTAAATGATAATTTACAAAATGAAAATGATAGTAGTATTGTTTTGTTGGCGGAGATTTTTTCTATTAAAATATTGTTAATGGGAGATGCAAGTTGCAAGACAGAGGAGAAGATATTAGATAAATATGATATCGGCACTGTGGATATTTTAAAAGTGGGACATCACGGTAGTAAAACTAGTAGTTGTGAGGGATTCCTATCACAGATACAGCCACATTATGCTTTTATTTCCGCAGGAGAGGATAATAAATTTGGGCATCCACATCAGATTGTGTTGGAACGTTTTCAAAAAAGAAAAATAAAATACTTTATAACAAGTAAGGAGGGCAGTATTAAAGTTTTATTTCCATCACTTTTATATACTAGATGTTTGAAATGAATTTTTGTTTTATATGCGAAAGCTAATCATAAAAAATGTAAAATTTTAAATAGAATAGTGTTTTTATAATGAAAAATATTAATTTACCTTTGTAGATAAACGATTATAATGATATACTGGTAATAGATGGAGTGATGCTATGGAGTTAAAGTTGGAAAAAGCGACAATTCATTATGTTCAGTATGGAAAAGGAAAGGATGTAGTTTTGTTACATGGTTGGGGACAGAATATTGAAATGATGCAACCAATAGGAGATATTTTGAGTTCTAATTATCGAGTTACTATTTTAGACTTTCCAGGTTTCGGAAAGAGTAAGGAGCCAGATGGAGCTTGGAGTATAAGTGATTATGCAGCAGTGGTAGAGCAATTAATACAGACATTGAAAATTGAAAAACCAATTATTATGGGACATTCTTTTGGAGGAAGAGTAGCCATTTGTTATTCAGCGTTTCATCCAATTGAAAAATTAGTACTATTTGCAAGTCCCTGTTTTAAAGTATATAATTCTGATAATCTGAAGGTTCGTACCTTAAAAGCCTTGAAAAGACTTCCAGGTATGAATAGATTAGGAGAATATATGAAAAATTATATTGGTTCTAGAGATTATAAGGCGGCAAGTCCTAATATGAGGCAGACATTTGTAAATGTAGTAAATGAAGATTTAGGAAATTATGCTAGGGATATTGAAGAGCCTACCTTGATTATTTGGGGCGAAGAAGATATGGAGGTAACATACGAAGAGGAAAAAATGTTAGAAGATGCTTTAGTTGATGGGGCTTTAATTGTTCTTCCAGGAACACACTATGCTTACCTTGAAAATTTGCCTAGAGTGGCAAGTATATTAGAAAGTTTTTTGTAGGAGGAAAGTTATGATATTATTATATAGTTTATTGCTATTAGCCATGATAGTTATTTTACTTTATAAAGGGAGAAAGAGTCTTTATATGTTACAACAAAATCTTTATAATGAAAATAATCGGTATTTAAAATGGGTTTCAAAAAATAGTAAAGATTTTGTTAGTGTCGAAATTATAATTATGTTTATTGCAGCTATCGGATATTTTGTCACTTTTGATTTGGAAGTGATTCCTAATTTATTATTGTGCATTATGATTATTCTATATGGAATTGAAATTATTAGATTAGAAAAAGATAAGGGTAGGGAACAAAATAAATTGCCATTTAAAATTACAGCACGTATTAAGAGATTGATTACAACATTTAGTCTTTTAATGATAATTCCAGTTGTAGTATTTTACTTAAATATAAATGATTCAAGTACTTGTTGGTTACTTATATTTATTGCTACTATTCTTATTTATTTAAATCGCTTTATAATGTTACTTGTTAATATTATTAATAAACCAATTGAGAAGTGTGTTTTTCTCTATTACAAAACAAAAGCTAAAAATAAATTACATAGTATGTCACAGTTAAAAGTGATAGGTGTAACAGGAAGTTATGGAAAGACAAGTAGTAAAAATATTTTAGCAGAAATTTTAAATGTAAAATTCAATGCGTTACCAACACCTAGAAACTTAAACACTTTTTATGGATTGATGATTACAATTAATAACCATTTAACTAAGTTTCATGATGTGTTTATTGCAGAGATGGGAGCCTATGTTAGGGGAGAAATAAAGGGATTGTGTAAATTTGTACGTCCTAAATATGGTATTTTAACTACGATTGGAAAAGCTCATTTGGAGATGTTTGGTAGTGAAGAGAATATTCAAAAGGCAAAATTTGAACTGATTGAGTCCCTTCCTAATGATGGAATTGGTGTTTTAAATAAGGATGATCCTAAGCAGGTCAGTTATCAGTTAAAGAATAAGTGTCGTATCATATGGATTGGTATTGATGAAAAAGATTGTGATGTTCATGCAGAAGACATTAAGTGTTCATCCGAGGGAACGCATTTTAATATTATATTTAAAGGAGATAAAAAGAAATATCCCTTTACGACCAAATTGTTAGGTAAACATAATGTATATAATATTTTAGCAAGTGTTGCATTAGGGCATGAATTTGGAATTTCCATCTCTCAACTACAACAAGCAGTGCTTACTGTAAAACCGATTCCACATCGTTTAGAATTGAAAAGACTAGGAAGCTTTTATCAAATAGCAGATGATTACAATTCTAATCCTGTTGGTGCTAAAAACGCTGTTGAAGTGTTGGGAATGATGCCTGGTATTAAAGTGGTAGTAACTCCTGGGATGATAGAACTTGGTGAGGATGAAGAGAAGTTAAATGAAGATTTTGGAACACAAATCGCAGAAGTAGCAGATTATGCAATTTTGATTGGTGAAAAGCAAACAAAGCCTATTTATAATGGTTTACGCAAGAAAAATTTTGATAAAGATCATATTATTGTTTATAATGATGTGCGAGAGGCCTTCTCATTTATCAATGGTTTGGTAGGTAAACAGGATGTATATGCCTTATTTGAAAATGATTTGCCAGATACTTACAATGAATAGGAGAGGATAAGATGAAAATTAAAGTAGGTGTTATTTTTGGGGGAGAATCGGTAGAACATGAGGTTAGTATCATTTCAGCGGTTCAAGCAATGACTAAGATGGATCAGGAAAAATATGAAATAGTTCCTATATATATTACAAAAGACGGTGAATGGTATACTGGAGAGATGCTAAAAGATATCGATTATTATCAAGACTTAAGTTTGTTAAAAAAGTATGCTAAAAATGTAATTTTATATAAATATGAGGGAGCATTTGTTTTGCAAACCAAAGGATTTTTAAAACATATAGTAAAGGAAATTGATGTTGTATTTCCTATCGTGCATGGTACTAATGTAGAAGATGGTGTTTTGCAAGGGTATTTACAAACAATTGGAATTCCTTTTGTAGGACCAGATACCTATGCTGCAGTTGTTGGGCAAGATAAAGTTTATATGAAGAGTATTTGGGCATTAGAAGAACTTCCAATGACAAAGTTTATTTGGTTTTATGATCAGGACTACCGCAGTAATTCTGACAGTATTATAAAAAAAGTGGATAAAATGAAATATCCAGTAATTGTAAAACCAGCTTCAACTGGTAGTAGCGTTGGTATTCAGGTAGTACATAATAAGGAAAGCCTATCAAAAGCAATAGATGAGGCCATTCAATATGACCATAAAATTTTAGTAGAAGAGCTTGTTGAAAATCTGAAAGAAGTAAATATTAGTGTTCTGGGAAATAGTGATAGTCAATTATTAAGTGCTATTGAAGAAGTTCTTCCTAGTAAGGATTTCTTAACTTATGAGGATAAATATATTGGTAACGGAAAAATGAAAGGTAAAGGCGGATTTAAACAACCAATGAAAACTTCCAAAGGAATGTTGTCAGCAAGCAGAAAAATTCCTGCCGATTTATCAGAAAAGTTACAGCATGAAGTAGAGACGGTAGCAGTTTCAGCTTTTAAGTCACTAGGATCATCAGGATGCTGTCGTATTGATTTCTTAATAGATGATAAAGCAAAAAAAGTATATATTAATGAAATTAATTCTATTCCAGGTTCTTTAGCTTTCTATTTATGGGAAGCTAAGGGAGTAGACTATACTTCACTTTTAGGTGATATGATTAATATTGCTGTAAAAGATCATAAAAAAAGAATTAGTAAAACTCATTCATTTGATAGCAATATTTTAGCTGGTTTTCGTAGTTCTCAAGGTTTAAAGGGAATGAAGGGAAAAATAGGTTCCTAAAATTTTAAATAAAAAAATAAAAGGCGATAATGAATTGCCTTTTATTTTTTTTCTTTATTGTAATTTCAACCGCACCACTTTATTTATATTTTAATTCTATA
>CAJUHO010000032.1 GCA_910586195.1 uncultured Bacilli bacterium | reverse complement strand
AATCAAAAAGCGGTATATTCTTTTTGAGTATACCACTTTGTCAACAGCCTGAAGTAACTTACGTTACTTAAAAAACACTTTGGCGCCTCAACTAGGACTTGAACCTAGGACCCCTTGATTAACAGTCAAGTGCTCTAACCAACTGAGCTATTAAGGCAAAAATCATCAAAAAGATGATTAAAGATTTTCTAAATAAGAAGATACCTCACTTATTCCTGTAATATACTCTACTATTTTACCATCTTTAAAACGAATTAATGTATTACTAGCTACTCTTAAATCTTCTGCATTCTCTGGATTTTTATCTGTAATATCATTAGAAATGAATTTTTTATTTAATGTTTCATTTGTATAACATTTATAAAGACGAACTTTCCCTTCCTTTTCACTATAAGTACTTAAAATATCACTATAGGTACTTATCTTATCATCATCAAGATATAAAACTAAATATTCATCATTTCTCTGATTAAAACTTTGTCCAGCCAGAATAACATCATATTGAATAACTGTAGGAAGAGGGGCTAACGAAAGCTTTTTATTTTTATCTGTAATATAAATAGTAAGTAAATATGTTAACCCTAATACAGCTACTACCGCAAAACAACACTTCACTGCATTTCCAATTCCTAAAGAATCTGCATTATTTGTTACTTCTACTTTTTTATTATGTTTTTTTTCAGAATTTTTATTCACACTTTTATTATTATTTTTCTTTTTTGCCATTTCAATCACCAATCAAAGTATACCATAGGAAAGCGAAAAAATAAACAATTTATGTTTATTTCATCGTTGGTAAAACATTAATAGACTGTGCAATTTCAACTAACTCTTCACGTCCCATTACATCACTGACTAAATAATACTCAATTCCTGCAGAAGTCCAAGTAAGAGAATTATCCGTCATTACACCTAAAGTATCCATTAATCTATAAATATCACCATAAGTAGGAACTATTGTTAACTCATCCTCAATATTAGCCGTCTCCTCTACTAACAAAAATGGTTTTTCCCCTTCAAAGGTCATAATTACACGTTGCCCATTTGTCATTTCTATTTTTTCCTCACTCACCAGTTTTGTTCCAGTTGGTGTTACCAAAGGATAAATTGCCTCTTCTAGTTTAGTAGTGGGAACTGTAGATTCTTCTATTTTAGAACTATTCATAGCAACATCTAGATTAAAAAAGTTATCTTTAAAGGTTGGACTATAATCAATAGATTTAAATGTCATCGTCATTTGCGGAACTTTTTCTTCATTCAAAACTTTTACTACTTCTGGTTTCAACTCTTTATCTAATATAATTTTTTGAGAAGTTAATTTTCTATTATTAGGATAATTTACCTTTGTTGTAAATTGATAATTATTCTTATTTGCAACAAATTCTCTTTTGTCATCGTTTTTAATATCATCACGAAGAGATTCTAACAAATAAATTTGTGAATTACTATATGGCCAATCACTCTGAAATTTAAAGCTTTTATTCAAGGATGGTGTCAACACATATACTCCATCTTTATTTTTTAATATAATTTGCTCATGATTATTAGCAATATTTTTTAATGATACCTTATAATAATCCTTCTGCTTATAAGAAACTACAACATCATAATTATAAACGTCATCATTATTTACAATTTCTAACTTTCCCTCTATTTGATAAGATTTTAATTTATTAACCTTTTTGTCAAAATCCTTGACTACATCTTTCTCTCCATATTTACCACATCCTGTTATAAATAATATAGAAAAGAACAGTCCAAGAAATAGGAATATCTTCTTCATTATTTCACCTCATATTTTATTCTCATTTAACTATATGGAAAAAAAATAATATTATTACGAATAATTTTAGAAAATCATGGCAATAATAAGTAATAAATAAGTTTATGCAAAGGAGAATAGATTATGGAAATAGTAAAAAAAATTGCTTTAACTCTAATTATTATTGGTGCAATCAATTGGGCTCTCGTAGGACTATTTGAGCTAGATCTTGTAGCAACCATCTTTGGAGGCGTTGATAATATCATAGCTAAAATAATTTATGCAATCATAGGTTTATGTGGTCTACTATGTATCCCTATATTATTTCATCATTTCGATGATTAAAAAAGATTTGCGAATTTGTCGCAAATCTTTTATTTTTCAGTAATACGTATTTTTACTTTCTTAGTTTTTGATGTATAAGTTAACTTAACATCATCTCCCGTAACCTCTACAGGAACTTCATGTTCCCCAACACCATAATCCTTAAGATTGATATACGCCTTAATTGTAGAAGGATCCAAAGCATTAATAGCTTCTTCACTACCCTTTACATCAACTGAAACAACACTATCTTCTAATGATAAAGCCTGAACCTTATAATTGCTACCTAAATTTTCAGTCACAATATTAATATTCTTAAATTCTTTAGTAATCGAATTATCAATTTCAACTTTAACTGTAATTGTTTTCTGACTAAGTTCCGTAATACCATTTGGTTTCTTCAAAGTGATATTAAATTCCTTGTTTTTCTCTAAATCTTTTACATCAATTTCAACTTCAATACTATCTAATTTATTAACGGCTTCCTGCTCACCATAAACAGTAATAGTAGAAACACTAGGGATAATAGATTTAATAGATTTACCAAATGCTAAATTTCCTTTTGGTACTACTTTAACTGGTACTTCCTTACTTGGAGATGTAATTACTATCTTAGCATCTACCGTTTTTGGTACTATTTCAACATCAACAATCTTACCGTTTGTATCATATGCAACCAATGGTACATCTTTCAATGTCATCGTTCCAGCTTTTGGATTAACAAAATTATCAACATCCACTAAAGCTTTAACAGTAGCAACACTCTTTAACTTATAAGCAGCACCTTTGACAATAACATTGCTACGATCTAACTCTATATTTTCGATATAAAGTTTATTATCTAAATTGTCTCTATGTAATACATCAACTGTTAAACTCTTTGTTTCTGATACCTTTTCATAAATTGTAACAGTTACAGAAGAAGGGTCTAACTTATAATCTAGTGATTTTAATCTTTGAGAATACTTTAAGGTAACTTTATGATTACCTGGTTTCAATCCTGTTAAATCCACAGAAACCTCTCGTGAAGGAGACTGTTTTGCTAAAAATATATGTCTCTTTTGTCCAACTAATGTAATATCCACCTCTTTGGGAAGACCTTCAACTACATATAACTCCTCATTATAAACTGCTGAAACTGGTTGATTATAAAGAATTTCAGCATATTGATCAATCATAATATTCGACTCACGATCAATTAAAATAAAAACACCAACTGCTAATACTAAAGATACAACAATCAACGTAGAACGCCTTTCAAAAAAACGTTCTATGCTTCTACCATTATCTTTAAAAAAGTCTGTAATCTTAAGAATTAACTTTGTAATAGGAGTAATTAGCACCTTATCAAAGATGCCACCAATAAGACGAAACAATTTTCTAAAAATGTTAATTATTTTCTTCATATATCTCTTCTCCATCTATATCGTCTTCATCATAATCCAAATCTTGTTTAGGACGTAATTCATCGATTAACATAATTCTAACATCATCTAATGACAAATTATAAAACAATTCTCCCTTAACAGCAATAGATAATCTTCCTGTCTCTTCTGATACAATCAAAGAAATACAATCCGTCTCTTCCGCAATTCCTAGCGCTGCACGATGACGAGTTCCTAAATGACGATTAATTTTAGAACTACTACTAGTAGGAAAAACAGCACCAGCACATGTAATACGATCACCCTGAATAATAACTCCACCATCATGTAACGGATTATTAGGGAAGAAAATAGATATCAATAAATCACTAGATAAATCAGCATATATCTTCTTTGCCTTTTCAATATAATTTCCTAAACTAACATCACGTTCTAAAACAATAAGCGCACCTATTCTTTGTTTACGTAAGAATTCTAGAGCCTGTACAATTTGATAAACCAAATGTTCTCGCTCATCTACTGTTAATGTTTTGTGTCGCCCCAGCAATTGGGTACGTCCTAGCTGTTCCAAAATAGTACGAATCTCGGGTTGAAAAATAATAATTAAAGCTAATGGTCCCCACATAATAATGTATTCTAACAACACTCCAATTGTTGTAAAACCACAACCATCACTAACAAACTTCAAAATAATAATAAAGGTAACTCCTTTAAAAATAAGAGATAACTTCACATTATTACGAACATTTTTCAAAATGAAATAGAAAATAGCCCACACTAAACATATATCAACAATTTTCCGTGTGATAGATAAAATATCTGTTACCGTTAATGACATACTATCGTCTCCTTTTTTATGTTACTTATAAAGTATAACAAAATTTTGTCGGAAAAGAAAGCATTTTTACCCTTGATTAACAGGTGGAACACTTTCTACATTACCTGGTACAGAAATAGATGAAACTACAACAGACTCTGGTATAGGAGTTTGCGTAGCATCATTCATTGGAATTGGCTGAACAACAGTGGTAGGTTGTGAATCAACAGGAGCAGGTGCCACAGTGGTAGCTGAGACAGTTGGGGATGCTTGAAGGGTTGATACTACTTGAGTTGGTATAACATACGGTGATTGCGAAACGGGAACGCTTTCTACCGATGAATTCATATTATTTGTCGGCATAGTAACGACCTGTGGTGATACAGATGGAGAAGTAGTCACCTGAGCAACTGGAGGAACTTGCGAATTAATAGCAACAGATTCATTTTTTACCTCAACATATTTTTCTCTTTCTTTTCTTTTTAATTGTGACTTTTCCGCTAAATAACCAATACAGGCACAAAATAAAACACCACAGATTACCGCTATGATAATATATAGTGGGCCATCTAATATATCTCTAAAAAATGTAATAATAATATCCATCATTCCACCTTCTATTCTTATACTATAATAACATTACTATAATATTTTTACAAGCATAATTCCATCAGTCCTCCTTATTAATACGAAAAGATTAATCAAGGGAATTTACATATACTTATTTTCTTGTTAAAATGATAATAAATGAGGTGTAGTATATGAAAATAGGAATTCCCAGAGCATTTCTCTACTATAAATATCACACATTATGGGAAAGCTTTTTCGAAGAATTAGGAATTGAATATATTGTAAGTCCAGAGACTAATAAACAAATTATTAAACAAGGAACCAAATATGCAATTGATGAAGCTTGTCTTCCTCATAAAATATATTTAGGCCATGTAGAATACCTAATTGATAAGTGTGACTATATTTTAGTCCCTCGTATTGCAACATTAGGTGGCACAAAGGATATTGTCTGTTCTAGATTTCAAGCTATTTATGATGTTGTAAAAAACACATTTCGTGAACAAGATTTAAAACTTCTCTATTATAGTATTGATATTTTAAATAAAGATACAGAATTAAAAGCATTTTTAAAAATGGGAAAATTTTTAGGTAAAAACAAAACTCAAATATTAAAAGCTTACTATATAGCAAAACAAGCAGAAAAAACTACCAAATTATTGGCGCTAAATGAACAGCGTAAAAACTTAGAAAATAAAAATTTAAAAATCTTAGTAATTGCACACCCCTATAATATCTATGATCACTACATTGGAAAACCTATATTAGATATATTAAAGGAATTGAATTGTACTCCTATTCTTGGGTGTATCATAGAAGAAAAAAAAGCAAGGGAAGAAGCAAAAGCAATAAGTAAAACACTCCCTTGGACTTTTAATAAAGAACTAGTAGGCGCAATTTCACTTTATAAAAACCAAGTAGATGGTATTGTTTTAGTATCTGCGTTTCCATGCGGTCCTGATTCTTTAGTAAATGAAATGATTCTTAGACGACTAAAAGATAAGCCAATCATTACCTTAGTACTAGACGCACAGGAGGGAACTGCTGGTATGGAAACTCGTCTTGAAAGTTTTATCGATATTATAAAATTAAAGGAGGAAAAGCAAAGTGAAAGCCAATTGCAAAATTAGTTTCCCTAGATTTGGAAATTATAATATTGCCATCGAAATTCTTATGAAGTTAGGACTAGAATGTGATTATATCGATGCCCCACTCACTACAAAAAAAACATTAGAAATCGGAACAAAATACTCTCCAGACTTTGTCTGCACTCCCTTTAAATATCAACTAGGAGGCTACATCGAAGCAATTGAGGCAGGTGCCAATACTTTAATTCAAGTAGGAGGTCCCTGTCGTCTTGGCTATTATGGAGAATTGCATGAACAAATTCTAAAAGATTTAGGTTACGATGTTAAATTTATTAATATGGCAGAGGCCGATTTCGCAAAACCATTAACTTTCTATAATGAATTCAAAAAAATCAATCCGAAACTTAATTTAAAAAAGGTAACTTCCACTTTACTTCTAGTCGTAAAAATTGTAGATGCCATTGATAAAATTGAGGATTTTATCCGTCAAAATATTGGCTTTGAAAAAAATGAAGGGGATTTTGACCTATTACACCGAGAATTTTTAGCAGAATTACGTACAGTTCGTACTAAAAAAGAATTGAACCAAACATATAAAAAGTATTATACGAGACTTAAAAATGTAGAAACTAACAAACCTACACATCCTTTACAGGTAGGTCTTATTGGAGAGTACTATACTATCATGGATCCCTACAGTAATCACTATATCGAAAAAGAATTAGCAAAAAAAGGAATGATTATTAAAAGATGGATGAACATTACCAATAGTTTTTTCAATGCTCCTGAACAAGAAATAAAAAAGAGTATCAAAGACTATGCAAAATATGATATGGGAGCAACATCTATGTATACAGTCAAATGCGCCCTTGACTATGCGAAGGACGGATTTGATGGAATTATCCACATCAAAAGTTTTGGATGCACACCAGAAATTGACGCTATGCCCGTTTTGCAAAGAATTTCTGAAGATTATAAAATTCCTATTATTTACTTTAGTTTTGACTCGCAAACAAGCGATGTTGGAATTAATACAAGAATAGAGGCATTTCACGATATGATTATAATGCGAAAGGAGAAAAAGAAATGAAAAAAGCATACTTAGGAATAGATATTGGCTCTATTTCTACAAAAGGAATTATCATTGATGAAGACAATAGTATTCTAGCCAGTATGTATCTTTGGACTGAAGGAAATCCTATTGATGCCGTCAAAAAATTAATTCATATTTTAAAAGAACAGATAAATTTAGAAGCATATAAAGTAGTAGGTGTTGGTACCACAGGATCCGCTCGAAAACTAATCGGTACCATTTTAGGTGCTAATACTATCAAAAATGAAATTACTGCACACGCTATCGGAACATTATCATTATACCCTGATGTTAGAACAATCTTCGAAATTGGTGGGCAAGACTCTAAAATTATTTTAATTGATGATGGTATTGTCATAGATTACGCTATGAATACATTATGTGCCGCTGGAACAGGCTCCTTTCTCTCTAGCCAATCAAAACGTCTAGGACTTGAAGTAGAAGAATTTGGTCCTCTAGCTTTAAAAAGTAAAAATCCAACCAATATCGCTGCAAGATGTACTGTCTTTGCTGAAAGTGATTTAGTTCATAAAGCACAAATTGGTCATAAAAAAGAAGATATTGTTGCAGGACTTTGCAAAGCTGTTGTAACCAATTACTTAAACAATGTAGGCAAAGGAAAAAAAATCTATGCACCTATTGTTTTTCAAGGTGGTGTTTCTAAAAACATCGGTGTTATTAAAGCTTTTGAAAATGCAACAGGAGAAAAAATTATCGTTGATGAAAATTCTCACCTAATGGGGGCATTAGGAGTAGCAATACTTGCGAAAGATAGCGATGAAGAAATTGAGTTTAATTTTGATATTGAAGACATTACTTTCGAGACTAAAGGAATAGAATGTAAGCGTTGTGCTAATAATTGTGAAATTATTTGTATCTATAAAGATAAAGAATTAATCGACTCATGGGGAAATAAATGTGATAATGGCGCAATAAAAGTAAGAAAAAGAGAAAAAGTACATTAAAAAATAATGAATCATAAATAGGTTCATTATTTTTTTTCATCTGACAGTCTAACCTTTAAATATTGGATAAAAACATCTTCATTTATAGCACTTTTTATCTCCAACTGAGAATTATCCTGAACAATTCTTTTAGCATAGGAAAGGCCATAACCACGATTTTTCCCTTTGGTACTATAACCGATTTTATAAAGCAAATCGATATTGACCACTCCCTTGAAAGTATTGCTTACCTGAAATACTATGCTTTCCTTTTCCTCATATATATAAATACTTAAACTTTTCTGTTCTGTTTTTATACATGACTCCATAGCATTATCTATAACGATTCCAAGAACCATTGTAATGTCTTTTAAAGTATCCATCCGTACACTACTCAACTTTTTCATAGAGATATTGGAAGCAACATCCAAAATGGCATGCACTTCATTATTCTTGCAACATACTAATTTATAATAGAGTAATCCCCTAATAGGAGTTACTGGCACTTTTAGAACATCTTTTAAAATATCATAATCATCATTATTTTCTTCACTAACAAATAAACTATTAATAAATTCTCTTACTCGCTTATTTTTAGGAACCATTTCCCGAATACATAACAACATGTTTTTATATTCATGTTGCCTGATTCGTAATTCATCTAAGTATTTTGCACTCATTTCCACATACTTCATTGTATCATCGAGTTCTGTTTTCATACGATAGCTCTTTATAAACTGGCTGATTAACATATATATAAAAATAAATAAAAAGAATATCAAAATAAAAATATTTTCACTATGGTAGTAAGAACTTATATTAATATAGCTCAAAACAACGATAATTAATACTAAAATATTAAAACATTCATCCTGCCTTTTTTGAAAAATACGCCAAAGATCTATCATTGGCTTCTGCTGAATCAAAAATCTTGAGAAAACACCAACGATAAAAGAAAGTAACATTTTAAAAATAGAAGTACTATAATCTATATGAATTACCATCACTATTGGTATAGAAAGTGTATCAACTAAAATCAATATAAAATAATTAAATAAAACTGCTACAGTCGTCTTTTTGAAATCTTTATGAATCAAGTAAAATACTATCACCATAATCAACTGTTGATATATATAACAAAAAGGATATGGAATAACAACAGAAAATAAAAAAAGAAGACTCCCCAAAAAAGCAAATACCTTTTTTGATTTTCCTAAAAGAAACGAAATATTAAAATAACAAATTAAATAAATTATCAAAAGTGATATTATATTGTATAGTATTTCCATTCTTATTTTCCCCTCTGATTTATTTTAAAATAGGAACTTATAATAATCTTTCCTATAATATAAGTAACAAGTCGAAACCTACGATGATATTTTACCATATTCGCCCATTTTTTTATATAGCTAGCATCTATACAAAAATGCTTAGCCAAGATTTTATCATCTATATGAAAAACCAGATATAAATCAACTAAAAATTGTTTATAGGCTTCTGTATAAGTTTTTCTCTGATTCTTATGCAAACAGTTCCTATCCACATAAAAACTAGATTGTAATAGATTATCTGGAACGCATGCATCAGAAATTAAAACCTGATTATTTCCACATTTATAATTAATAGAAACAACACCATTAGGCCAATGATAAATATCATCAATAGTTTTCTCATTTAAAGTAATAGGAGTACCCAAATGCAAAATATCTACTTTGATATCCTTATCCTCTCTCACTATTTGTTTTAAAGTCTCAAAAACTTTATGTGCAAACTCCATATTTTTTTGAATACATTCATAAATAAAAGACTGTGATTGTAATAAACTTCTTAAACGAAAATGATTATTTAAAATAATAATTTTCCCCATAGAATCCTTTTTATTTACTAATTTTAATATCTCAATAAGTTCCTCTCCAATGCTGTGGGTATCTATAAAATAAATCGTATTCTCCTCTTCAAACGAAGAAATATAGTTTTTAAACTCGTAAATATCATAAATTACTATAGAAAAAGCACATTTTTTAATTTTATGAATAGCATTTACAATTTGCTTAATAGCACAACTATCGTCACTAATTATCAAAACTCTTCTCATATACTTCCCTTTTCACTACTATAATACCTATTACCAATATAACATACCACTATCAAGTTTTACAATTAGTTTATTTTATATAACAACGACAAATTGACTTCACATCAAACGCTTGTTATAATAAAACTCGTAAATAGTACAGTAAAGGATGTAAGATATGCTTGATTCAGAAATTAAAACAATTCACGATTTAGTAGGAAAGGATGCCTTCACCAAGGGGATGCGTTACCCCAAGCATTATATAGAATATGAAGAGTCGTATGAAGAAATTGGAACTCATATTCATCATTTTAAAGTAGAATCTGAACGAAGTTATAGTATTTATGATGTAGAAATTAGAGAGAAAAAAAGAAAAATAGTAGACACTAGTTGTTCTTGTCCTCAGTATAATACTAGCGGAATGTGCAAACATATCGCTGCCTGTTTAATTCAATATCAAGACGATATATTCATTATTGATCCTATGGAAAAAAATTTAAATGTTTCCAAAAGCATTTTAGAGCAATTTTATCAAGTACCCGATACTAATACTATTAAACTCAAAAAACAATTAACATTAGCGCTAGAAATGGAATTTTGTAATTCTTATTATGAGACAGGGATATACTTAAGACTAAAAATTGGTGATGACAGATTATACAATCTAAATAATAAATTAAATCAGTTTTTTATATCATACGAAACAGGAAATCAAACAACCGAATTTGGAAAAAATTTCATCTATAACCCTAACACATATTTTTTCACAGAAACAGATGATGAAATCATCCAATATCTAATGAAACACTGTAGAAAAAGTGCCTACAACAACTCTAAACATTTATTTTTTACTATGGATCAACTATCATCTTTTCTAGAATTATTTCCTAATAAAAGTTTTACAATCGTGGATTATGGAGACATTAACTCTTATGAGAAATCAAATCCTATAAAAATGATTCTTTCTAAGGATAAAGACTATTACAAATTATCATTTATTCATCAAGGTATTACATTTCTATCAAATGATTTTCAATTTGCCATAAAAAACAATACTTTATATCAAATTCCAAGTAAGATTAGTAAGATTTTATTTACTATGAAACAGAATAAATTACAAGAAATTACTTTTCAGGAGGAAAATCTTGAAACCTTTAGTCAGGGAATATTACAAATTATTAAAGATAATATTGAACTAGATAAAAGCATAGAAAACAAAATTATATTAGGTGAAAAACCAAATATTAAAATTTATTTGGACTTAAAAAGAAATATCATATTATGTAATATCAAACTAAAATATAAAAAGCAAGAAATCGGCTATTTCGAATCAACACCCCAAATTGCAAGAGATGAGGAAAGTGAAAATGCTATTATCGAGACTTTACTTAGTTATGGATTTGAAATACAAGAGAATAAAATTTACATGGAAAATATAGAAAATATAGGAGAATTTCTTACAAAAAATTTAATGAAACTAGCAGAAAGTTATGAAGTATTTACATCAAATAAGATAAAAGAAACAAAAGTTTTAACAGAAAACAGTATCCGCTCACACTTTTCTATTGGACAAGATAATATCATGCAATATAGCTTCGATTTAGGTAATATCAAAAACGACGAAATTATAAATATTTTAGAAACCATGAAAACCAAACAACAGTATTATCGTCTAAAAAGTGGTGATATCCTTGATCTATATCAAAATAAAGATCTAAAACAATTACAAACCTTAATTAATGATATGGAACTTAGTAAAAAAGACTTAAAAAATGGATGTGGAACTATCCCAAAATATCGAGCAATTTATTTAGATAGCATAAAAAAGGAAAAATGTAATATTATTAAAACCAATAATTTATTTGATGAATTAATTACCAAATTCAACTCCTATAAAAATATCGATATTAATTTAAGTAATAAAGAGAAAAAAATACTAAGAGATTATCAAGAAACTGGAGTAAAATGGCTATACAGTATTTATAAATGTGGATTCGGTGGAATTCTAGCTGATGAAATGGGACTGGGAAAATCAATTCAACTAATTTATTTCATAAAACAAATATTAAAAGAAAAAAAAGATGCAAAAGTATTAATTGTAGCACCAACTTCCCTAGTATATAACTGGAAAAATGAATTTGACAAATTTGGAGATGAAATTTCTTATAAAGTATTTGCAGAAACCAAAAATTTACGAAAAAAAGAACTAGACAATATAGAAAATATCAATGTTTTAATTACTACATATGGTTTAGTAAAACAAGACAAAGAAAAATATTTAAATATAAACTTTGAATTAATCGCCATCGATGAAGCACAGACAATAAAAAATGTTAACACACAAATGACGAAAACAATAAAAGAATTAACAGCAACGACAAGGATTGCATTAACAGGAACCCCTATTGAAAATTCCGTACTAGAACTGTGGAGTATTTTTGACTTTATTATGCCTGGATACTTAGCAAACATCAACTCTTTTCAAAAAAAATATAACGTTAAAAATATAGATGAAGAAAGTCTAAAAATTCTAGATACATTAACAAATCAAATTAAACCATTTATTTTAAGGAGAAGAAAAAAGGAAGTAATCAAAGAGTTGCCTGATAAAATAGAAAATAATATCTTTATTAACCTTAACGAAGAACAAAAAAAATTATATATGGCACAACTTGAAAAAACAAAAAAAGAAATGAATGCTATTTTAGAAACAGAGGGACTTGAAAAGGGAAACTTTAAAATTCTACAATTATTAACCAAACTAAGACAACTATGTATTGATCCCAAAATTGTATATGAAAATTATCAAGGTGGCAGCGCTAAAATAGAAAGCCTAATTTCACTTATTGAAGGTATTATCCAAAACAATCACAAAATTCTACTATTTACTAGCTATAAATCAGCACTAAATATTGTAAATCAAGAACTTACCAATCATAATATATCAACTTATATTATTGATGGTAGCATTCCCTCCAAAAAAAGGATTGAATTAGTTAATAAATTTAATCAAGATAGTACCAATGTATTTTTAATTACTCTAAAAGCTGGTGGTACTGGACTAAACTTGACTAGTGCAGATGTCGTAATTCATCTAGATTTATGGTGGAATCCACAAGTTGAAAATCAGGCAACAGATCGAGCACATAGAATTGGCCAAAAAAACACAGTAGAAGTTATTAAATTAATTTGCAAAGGAACAATTGAAGAAAGAATTCTACAATTACAGAATAAGAAAAAAATATTAAGCGATAAATTAATAGAAGGTGATGAAAGAGATCAAAACATTATTTCAAAACTAACAGTCAAAGATATAAAAGAATTATTATCATTAGATAACGAAGAGGAAGAATAAAATTTCCTCCTTTTTGGATAAAAATAAAAATTTCTCACATATTAACAATGGGAGGATACAAAAATGAAAGAAGAAAATATCAATGCTTTAGATGAAATACACAAGGGAGCTTACATGGGTATGGATGCTCTCCACTTTATATCAGATAAAATAGAAGATGAAAAATTTCGTGAAGTATTAAGAAAAGAATATGATCAGTATCATGAAATTGCTAAAAAAATAGAAGAAATATATCCAAAATACAACGATAATCAACCTCATAAAACAACTACTATGGATAAAGCAATGACATGGTATGGAATAGAAATGAAAACATTTACAGACAAAAGTAATTCAAAAATTGCTGAATTATTATTACAAGGTGTAAATATGGGAATTATTGAAGGAAAGAGAGTTTTAAATAACAAAAATCTCGATAAAGAGGTTCACAACATTATTGATAAATATGTCAATATGCAAGAAAAAAGTGTTGAAACTTTAAAAAAATATTTATAATTAAATCAAAAATATTAGAGCATAAAAATCTAATATTTTTATATTATTGATTACAATAATGAAATAAGTTTTACAAAAAAAGTATTAACGAATTTTATTTTCCATGATATACTATAATTGTTAGTAAAGCAAATGCCGATTTAGCTCAGTTGGTAGAGCAACGCATTCGTAACGCGTAGGTCAAAGGTTCAAGTCCTTTAATCGGCACCATTGAGATTAAAAGTCGCATTTTTAAGCGATTAGTTATAAATAAAGTTCATAATATTTGATATTATGGACTTTTTCTATATTTATTTAAATTGTATTATTAAAAGTTTTATGTTATAATTAAGGACACATGGGGCTGTTATGGTTTCGACGAAAGAAAAAGAGCATAGACTGCAAGTCGAGTGTTCTCGTTAAAAACAAAGAAAAATAAATGCAAACAAATTTAAAAATGCATTAGATAACATGTTTGGTGGAAATCAAGCTGTTTCTTTCGCCTAATAATATAAAAGGCATGCACTTTCTTCTATTTTTACCTACGGAATAAGAGAAGGTTCATTTTTAGTAGGTTATATCTATCTTTCTCCTAAAAGATAGAAAGAACTTCTAGGATAATATATTATTTGTGTCGTTAACTACTAAAATAGTATATGAAAAAAATTAGTTAACTAAACTTGTAGACGTTTATGTAGCTGTTCTTTCGGACAGGAGTTCAATTCTCCTCAGCTCCACCAGATGATGCACAGGCGAACTATTTCTACTATTTTAGAGGTGGCTTCGCTGTATATATAAAGCTTTAATAAAGCAAATGAGAATGACTAGTTTTAAGTA
>CAJUHO010000031.1 GCA_910586195.1 uncultured Bacilli bacterium | reverse complement strand
TTTGCTTTAGAAATAATTTCATCATGTAATTTTTGCGTTAATTTTACAAATTCCTATTCACTTACACCTTTTTAAGGTTATATGAAAATATCCATACAAATTACTTATTTACTTATGAGTTAATTATAGCATATATCAAATAATTTCTTAATAGTTTATGTTTCATTTCCAAATAAAATCAGGTTAATTTCTGATTTAACAATATCATATGTTTTTATCCTTACCTAACTGTTATAAAAAAATCACTATAAAACGCAAAAATCTTCACTCACTTGTGAAGATTTTCACTTAAAATATCACTCGAATTCCCAATAAATAAGAGGTTTCAAGTTAATAACATTATGGTGCGATAAAAGAGCCTATTTTGAACTCTTGCACAAAAGTAGATTGATAAATATCAAATCTATTAAAATTTTACCATATAATAAAATTTTTTCAATAGATTTAGTTTATTTTATTGTCATCAAGTGTCTTTTTTATTCTTTTCACTAATTGAGTACTGGAATTAGCTTCACTATAAGTAAGATTTATATTTGGATATTCAACTAATTTTTCTATGTCATCATAAACAGAAACAAGATTATATCGTCCAGCATAAATAGTTTTGCTGATAGTTATCAATGCTTCATTCACATCTTGATTATTTCCAATTGTTTCTCTAATAGTTTTTCCAACAATTCTTATTGTTTCTTTTGCAGTTTCTTTTAATTTGACTGGATCTTCTATGACTGTTACTTCGCCTAATGGAAATAATCTATTTACCATTTGTAAAAGAGTAAGAGATTCTGGCATTCTTTCATTAATATAAAAACTATAGTCTCCAAAAGAAATATCAAATTGTGCTAAAATTGAAAGCATTGTTTGTATTTTAATGTTTATATCTTCCTTACTAAAATCAGGATTTTCATCATAAAATAATTTATAAGTTTCAATTATTGCTTTTGTATCATTATTAAGATAAACAGGTTTAACATTCAGTAAGGAATTAATATGATCTACCATTTCATCAAATTGATTTTTTGTATCTTTTATATTTGGATATTCAATAATTTGTTTATCTTCAAAGTCTGAAAATGATATTTTTAATTCATCATTTGGTTGAAATTTCACTTTCATATAATTTAAGCTTTCATCATCGTATTTTTTACCCTCATAAAAAGACAAAATTCCATTATCATATTTTACAGTTTCTTCATTATCTCTATCTTTATAGTGGATAACTAATAGTTTTTCTTTAGAACTATTTAGTATAGTCCTTATATATGCTACATTTCTCAACATATCACGATGTAATGTTTTTTTGTTTAAAAATTTTCCAATCAATTCTTCTGATTTTTCCTCATCATAGACTTCAAATGGTATTCCTTCATATCTAAATTCAAATACTGTTCCACCTTCATATCCTTTAATTTTTCTTATGGTAATTTGTTCCATTGAAAACCTCCCTTAGCAACTAATTCAGCCCCACTAGGCTTAAATATCTTCTTAAAAATTCACTTTTTCAATTTAATTTCTATAAACATTATACACTAATTTTTAGTACATTAAAACCCGAACTATAAAAGTCCGAGTTTCCTATCAATCTGGTGCGCTCGAAGGGATTCGAACCCCTGACCTTTTGGTTCGTAGCCAAACACTCTATCCAACTGAGCTACGAGCGCAAATATTTCTAATACATACACATAATAACACAAAAGTAATTCTTTGGCAAGTTATTTTACTAAATCTAAACAATAAAAAATCGTTGATATACAACGGTTTAAACTTAAATGGTGGCTCCAGCGGGAATCGAACCAGCGACACAGGGATTTTCAGTCCCTTGCTCTACCGACTGAGCTATGAAGCCAAATGGCGGTTCCAACGGGACTCGAACCCGCGATCTTCTGCGTGACAGGCAGACGTGTTAACCAGCTGCACCATGGAACCAATATGGTTGCGGGAAGAGGATTTGAACCTCTGACCTCTGGGTTATGAGCCCAACGAGCTACCAGACTGCTCTATCCCGCGATATAAATGGCGGAGGAAAAGGGATTCGAACCCCTGCGCCGCTCGCACGACCTCCCGGTTTTCAAGACCGGTCCCTTCAGCCAGACTTGGGTATTCCTCCACATATTATTTGGTGCCTAAGGCCGGACTTGAACCGGCACGAGGGTTGATTCTCGCAGGATTTTAAGTCCTGTGCGTCTACCTATTCCGCCACTCAGGCACGATGGTGATCTGTATGAGATTTGAACTCATGACCCTTTGATTAAAAGTCAAATGCTCTACCAACTGAGCTAACAGATCATAAATAAAAATGGCTGCCTCGGCTAGATTCGAACTAGCGCATGTCAGAGTCAAAGTCTGATGCCTTACCACTTGGCTACGAGGCAATTTAGTGGTGGAGAGAGATGGATTCGAACCATCGAACCCGAAGGAACAGATTTACAGTCTGTCGCGTTTAGCCACTTCGCTACCTCTCCAAAAAAATGGTGCCGAAAACAGGACTTGAACCCGTAACCTACTGATTACAAATCAGTTGCTCTACCAATTGAGCTATTTCGGCACATGGTGGGCGATATAGGACTCGAACCTATGACCCCCTGCTTGTAAGGCAGGTGCTCTAACCAACTGAGCTAATCGCCCAACTATAGCAGTTGACAGAAATAAATATACCAGTTAATTCCTTATTTGTCAATACTGATAGAAGATTTTTTTAATTTATTTCTTTCAACTTCTCACAAATCCATCCATCTAATTTTTTTTCTAAAGTAGAAAATCCTAATTCTGTCTCACAAATTTTGCTTCTTCTCTTTCTAGCTATACGATAATCCAAACCTTTAATACTAAGTTTTACGTGACACTCTTTATCATCTACTTCCAAGATTCTAGCCTTTATTGTCTCCCCTACAGCAACATAATCATTAATATTTCTGACAAAATCCTCGGAAATCTCTGAAATATGAATAAGCCCACTATAGTATTCATCTAAACCAACAAAAATACCATATTTTTCAATTCCTGTCACACAAGATGTCACAATATCCCCTTCTTTATATTTCGACATTTTATCACCTTCTTTTATTATTATAACATAATTATCATCAATTCAACAACAATCATACTTTACAAATAAATTCATATCTTTTATAATATGAATGGTGAATAAAATGAAACAAGAAGATATTGAAGTAAAAATATTATCACTCATTGATAAAATGCGACCATTTTTAATCAGTGATGGTGGGAATTTGGAATTTGTAAAATATGAGAACAATGTTGTTTATGTAAAATTGCTCGGTGCCTGTAGTGAATGCCCTATGATGGATATTACACTAAAAGATGGAATTGAACAGTTAATCATAAACGAAATACCGGAAGTAAAAGAAGTACGAAATATAGCTGAATAAGCTATTTTTTTTATAACCAATCAATCCTTGGAATTTCAATAATAGTATTAACATAATTGTAAATCATTTTCACATAATTTCTATAATCTTCCACCTGCTTAATTACTATCTTTATTTCTTTTTCTTGCCTAATACCTAAAATGACTTGATCATATAAATCAAAATAATAACTGGGATAAAGTAGTCTTCCTATTAAAAGTCGATAACCATACTTAGAAAATTGTAATTGTTTAAGAAAATTATATATATTTTCTTCAGTATAGTCTCCATGATAAAAAAGACTTTTTAAATATGAAGCAACATCCCTTGCTCTATGATCTAAAACAATACCAATGGGATCATAATAATCCAACAAGTTCATTACTGCAGATACACGAATATGACTGATTACCACTTGATCTTGTAATTGTGGTTTTTCATGTAAAACCGTATCTTCCACATAAGAAATAGCATTTTCTGCTAAACCAATAAAATAATGAATACTAGAAGACAAAAGAGGATACTTTTCTTCAATATGTCTTATTTGATACTCAAAATAATCTATTTTTTGACTCCATAGTTTTACCCAATCAGTTCTATATAATAAAGAAAAACTTTTAGAGTCAATCATTAACTTTTCTTTATATAATAAAGTTACCTCTGATATAGTACTGCTAGGTATAATACTACATTCAAACAAAACATATACTTTGTTATCTACTACTGTAAATAATTGATTATCTCTGTTTGAAACTACTTTATGATATTTAGAGGGATAAATAAGTAACAATTGTGAAATTTGTTTAAGCTCATCTAGCGTTCTGTTAAACTCTTTAAATAAATATAAATGATTATTTTTTTCAAATGAATAAACTCCATTATTATAATGAAGAGAAATATTAGCAAAATGATAATAATAATCTAAAATATTTTTCATTTTGCCACCTCAATAAAATATATGTAAAAACTCTTGAAATATGATTTCACAAAAAAAGATGATGAAAGTCATCTTTTTGATATATTTTAAGCAGATTTTTTTCCTTTTGAATAACTACTATCATAAGAAGAATCAATAGAATCAAAAGAATCTCCAAATATAGAATCAAGTGTTTCATTAAATAATGCAATATTACTTTTTTCAGGAACTGGCTCCTCTACAGGAGTCACATTGGCCATACTTTGAATTTCTCTTGATCTTTTCATAATCATATCAATTGTATTTCTAGTATTCTCAATTTCATCCTGAATAGTTGGAATTTCCGTTGCAATCATAGTAATTTTTTGCTCAGTATCTGTTCTTTGTTTCCATAGCTCATTTGCTAGTTCAGCCTCTCTTTGACGTGCTTCTTCTAGTCTTCTCTTCTCTTCCATAATGCGATTTCTATCAGCACGTAACTTTTCCATAGCTGTTTTTTTAGTAGCTTGATGAACCTTTTCTGCTTCTTCCTTCTGACGTTCTAAGCGTTCTGCTTCTTGACGATACTTCTCAATTTCTCTCGTCTTTTCTTTGGCACGTGCTTTTACCTCTTCTAATTCTTCTGCTGCACGTTTATTTTCTAAACGCTCCTCTTCAGCTAGAGAACGTTCAGCAGCTACTTCATTTGTCTTTTCTGCTATTTCGTTTGCCAATCTTTCGATGTCGTCATCAAGATCAACAGACAAATCATCCTTTGCCTCATTACTTCCTACTATATAATCATTATTTCCCATCATATTACTTCTTTCATTACGAATTGCAGTATCATTAGAAAATACTGGTATTTTTCCTGCTGTTAAAGCTGCTTCATCTTCCTTTTGAACTGGAATTGCTATATCTTTAACACTATCCTCCGATAAATACAGTTTTGCACTTCTTTCTGAACGAGGAACCTTATTTACAGGTTCAAATTCTTCTTCTACAGCAACTGCTGGTTTAGCTGGTGCAGTTACAATTCCTTCAAAAGAAGCATTCACTTTCTCTTGAAGTTCTCTCGGATTAAAATCAATTACAACATCTGCCGGTTTTTCATTTACAACAGTAGGATTAATAGAAGACTGTACTGCTATAGTTGGTTCTACCTGGCTAACAACACTTTTTTGTTCACTAGAAAAACTACTAGTCATACTTTTTTTTTCGATTGCCTTCTCATAATTAGTAGAAACATTATGCAAAAATTGTTTTCCCAATTTAGCAACCTTATTATCCATAATGCCAAACATATTACCCCTAGTATCAAATACTTGAAGTTCACCCTTCAGCTTAGCAATTCTTTGATTGATTTTTTCGGCATCATTATGACTATATCCTTTTTCATAAATTGGTTGTGGATTTTCCATTCTTTGACTTAAAGACTTTTCATAGTGCATTCTTGTATTACGATCTGAATCTGGAGAAAATTTAATAATCCTAGCATATTCATCACGCATATCACGTGCACTCTTCGTTCCATCTACAAAGCCATTTTCATAATTTCTGTCCACCATTCTAATTTGCGTTGCCACTGACATATTTCATTCCTCCTATATTATTCTGTTTTTGCAAGTTCACGTAAAACATCTTTAATTCTACTCCACTCTTCATCACTTTCAATTCCCAAAAGTTTAGGTTTTCCAGTAGAGCGATCTACATTTGAAACATACACTGTTACATTATCTGCTTCATCTTTTTCATTTTTTGTATAAATAACATATTCTTTTTGATTATCTTTAAATTCAAAAGCTAAAACCACTTCAACCTCATCAATAGAACCATCTGCCGCAACAATTGACATCATTTTTTTATCTTTATTCATTAGTATAAGTCCTCCCTACTATTCTTCATATAATATAATTCTACCATATATTTATTTTTTTTCAACCATATATTATTAATTTTTAAACGTTTTTTCAAAATTTGACACTAATTTTCTTTACTTATTTTTTTTAATAGAAAGTATTTAGCACCATAAGAACAAAAATTTTCAATATATAAATCAAGCTTCTCTATATCATTAATTACCTTAAAATTTTTATTTGTCTTATCATTAAACCCTTTTAGTCGCATCTTTCCATAAGAATAATCACCAAAAATATAATCATATTGATCAAAATAATCTGTTGCTTTTTCTAAAAACTCTTCTGCTTGAAAACAACCATCTACATTTTTTACAACTTCATATAAAAAATCCCGAACCTTTATCTTTTCCATTTCTATGCACCTCTATATTATCATTATACATTCTACTTCTCAATTGGTAAAGTCAAAAGGGAAGAATTTTTTTCAAGTCCACCTTGATAATAAGTTGGTACCTTTCCTTGAATAATTTTCATAGTTAAGGGAACATCTAATTTCACATTTTGCTCTTCTGTCATCATAGGCATTATAATCCGTTCTACTACCTCAATATGAATATAAAGTTCTAAATAAGCATTATTAATTCCATAACTTTCTACTTTAGTATTCAAATGTGTTGTCACTTGACCTAGGAAAGATAATTTGATAGGAATCACTGGTCCTAAGTTAGAAAATAAGGAATTTCCAAACAAGATTCCTACAGGAATTTCACAAACGATTCCTTTTTTTAATTTATCAAAATTATATCCTTTAAGTGCATTAGATACATTTAAATCATCTACTTTCCCTTCCTCCATTTTTAATAGTTTCTTCTCAATTTTTTCTGAAACTAAATTCAATAATCGATTTACTTCTTTAGCATTAAAATCAACAGTTTGGATTTCTCCATCACTGTTTTTACTAATCGTAAAAAGATTATCTCCAATTTCATTCACAACATCTTCTCCTATAGCAGAATTGATAAGTGCCTTTGTAAACCGATTAGCTTCAACTGTTGCATATCTCAAAATAATAGGGTTAATTTTTCTACTGATAAGTTGTAGCAAAAAAAAGGAAGAGACAAACACTAAAAACAATATCCATAAAAATATTGTAAGTTTATTTTTCTTTTTTCTTTTTCTACAATTCATTTTCATTATTAAATTCTATTCAGAAAATAAAAAAAAAGACATTATGAACGTCTTTTTACTAGAATTACATCTTCTCCAATTTTTGTAATATCATCCCAATAAATATAAATTTCTCCCTCTCGATTTAAAAATGACAACATGTTTTTGGTCTGTTCTATCACGAGAGATTCAATCATACCTTTTTCATTAATTCTTACATCAATAATATTACCAATATTTTTACCATCGTCTACACTTACTATACTTTTTGTTTGTAAATCCGAAAGCCGCATATATACCACCTAACTAATTATATGAAATATTATTTCAATATTTTCTTTAACTTTGTAATAGCAGATTTTTCAAGTCTTGATACTTGTGCTTGGGATATTGTAAGTTCTTCTGCAATTTCCATTTGAGTCTTTCCTATAATAAAGCGTTCATCTAAGATATACTGTTCTCGTATATTTAAAGAATCAATTGCTTCTTGTAATGCTAACTTAGTTTGCATATCTTCACTGTTAGCCTTTTTATCTTCAATTTGATCATATAAATAAATAGTATCTCCACCATCATCATAAATAGCTTCATTCATACTGATAGGATCTCTTAGAGAGTCTAATGCATTTACAACATCATATACACTAACTCCTAATGTTTCACTAACCTCTTCTACACTAGGATCAGGAAGTCCTGCTTGCGCATATTCCTCTTTCATTTTTAATGTCTTATAAGCAATATCCTTTAAAGAGCGACTAATGCGAACACTAGAATTATCTCGTAGATAACGTCTTACTTCCCCTAAGATCATTGGAACTGCATACGTTGAAAATTTTACTTCATGCGATAAATCAAAATTATCAATTGCCTTTAATAATCCAACACATCCTACTTGAAATAAATCATCCATATTTTCAACTCGATTATGAAAACGTTTTAAAATAGATAAAACTAATTTTAAATTTCCTCTTACCAAATCATCTTTTGCAAAAGGATCCCCTTCTTGCATTTTACAAAAAAGTGCCTTCATTTCCTCATTAGTTAATACCTTAATATCTGCAGTATTCACGTTCACAATCTCCACTTTGTGACGTGCCATAATTTTCTCCTTTCATTATTGTTATGAAAAAAGAAAAAAAATTTTATACATATTTTTGTATAAAACTGAATTACTTTACTTAATTATTAATATTTCTTTTTTAATACTGGACTATCTATTGCCTTAGGTACATATTCATCAACTAACTTTCGAAACATTTTTTCACGATGCATCTGTTCTAAAAGTAAACTAGATTTCTCCTCAAAAGCAGCACCTTCTGAGGTAGAAGCAACAGAAATAATTGGCACAGCGTTAAAATCTATTGGTAGTTGTTTATTATCATTTTCTATATTGACAACATCATTCCCAAAGGAAACAATGCTATCACTATACTGATTTAATATATCTACGATTTCATCATCGCTTGCTTCATTAATTTTTTGCTTTGTTTCACGAACTAACTTTTCAACCTGATTTATATGAAAAAACATCTGAGCAATATAATTAATATTATTATTTTTATTCACAAAAATCCCCTCTTTCTATAAGCAAGGTGTATTATAACATAATAAAATAAAACTAACAAGAACCTTTTTTCGGCTACTTATTAGTTCTTTGATCATATTGTTCTAAAAAACTATGTTTTTCTCCATTCAGTTTATATCCAAGCAGTGTATCAAGAGATACATTTTCACTCGATTTAAAAATGTTATAAGCAATAAGTGAATTCTGCTCTGTTAACTTTTGAATTAATACTTTCATCTCTGAACGTTTCGATTTATGAATATCTTGTGCAAGCTTTTCCGTGAATTTACAAGCGCAATTTATAAAACTTAATTTATGATATTTAGAAAAAGCAATAATATCCTGTTCTCGAACTAAATAGAGGGGACGAATAAGTTCCATTCCTTCAAAATTTAGACTATGAAGCTTAGGTGGCATACTTTTGTATTCTCCTCCATAAAAAACACTGAGTAAAATAGTTTCTATTACATCATCAAAATGATGCCCTAAAGCAATCTTATTACACCCAAGAGATTTAGCCTTTTCATAAAGACAACCTCTGCGCATTCTAGCACACATATAACAAGGAGCAGTCTTATTTAACTTTTCACTAACGGCAAAAACATCCGTTTTAAAAATTGTGATTGGAATATCTAATACTCTAGCGTTAGCGATAATTTTTTTACGAACTTCTTCTGTATAGCCAGGATCCATTACGATAAATTCCAAGGAAATATTCACCTTTCCATGTTTTTTCAACTCTTGCATACATTTAGCAAGCAACATAGAATCCTTACCACCAGAAATACAAACAGCAATCTTATCATTTTCTTCTACTAATCGATAATCTCTTATGGCCTTCATAAAAGGACGCCACAATACTTTTCTATATTTCGTAATAATACTGTGTTCTATTTCTTGGGACTTTAACATGATTTATCCGTATCACAAGTTAATGTTTCAATTTTTTTTATAGCTTTTGAAAAGATAGTTTGCAGCTCTTTCTTCTGATCACTATTTAATTCTTGATAAGGATCCTCTTGACTATCCAATGTTCCAATATGAATATCCTCTACCTTACCATTCTTAACAAAAACTATAGTTGGAAAATAAAGACGTTTTATACTATCATCCTTTAATCCTTCATAAGGACCTAATTCATCTTTTAGTAATTCTACGATTTTAGAATAATTGCCGCTTCCTTCTTTATCTACTACTATATTTTCATCATCATCTAAATGTTTAACATCTCTTTCCTCAGAAATATTTGCATAATAAATTTTATCTACTCCAATTTCCTTTGCAACATCAATTAAAATAGGAACCACATTTCGACACCATGGGCAAGTTGGAAAACCAAAATAGATAATTCCTGTCTTATGTTCTAAAATATCTATAGCCTTTTTGCTATCAATATATTCCATTTTATTATCAGATACAATATCAATGGACATAATAGTATGATCTCCTCGTTTTTTTCCATTTAAGCTTTCATATTCTTCTCGAAACTTTTTCTCATCCTTAGTAAGGGGTACTGTTTCTTCTTTTGCACATCCTACTGTCAAAATGAGTGCCATCATCATTAAAAGTGTAACTACTTTTTTCATATATCTTTTCACCTCAGTCATTATTATAATAACAAATCTAATATTTTTAAGCAATATGGTATGCATACTTAAAGGCAATAATCCGTTTCAGTGCATTTTCTATAATGGAAGAAGAAATTTTTCCATCGTGCAAAGCTTTCAGCACTGCCTCATAATCTGTTTGAAGATTAGAAGTAATAACTAAATCATTTCCCGCTTTAATGGCTAAAACAGCACTGTTTTCATCATTTGTATAGTTTGAAATTGCATCCATTGCCAAATCATCAGTAATAATAAGGCCACTAAATTTCAACTGTTCCCTTAATATTTGATGGACTTTATAAGATAAAGAAGCAGGTGAAGACTCATCCATAGATTTTACAATATTGTGAGAAACTAATATAGTAGGAACTTTTTCCTTAATTCCTGCCTGAAATGGCAGAAAATCATTTTCTAGAAAACTCTCATAACTCCGTTCATCTATAGCAATTCCTGTGTGTGTATCTATGTTACTGCCATAACCAGGAAAATGTTTTAGGCAAGAAGCAAATTGATTTTCATAATTAGTTTGAACGACATATTTAATAAAATTACTAGTAGAAATGGCATCTTGACCAAAACTTCTACTATACATATAATCATTAGGGTTTATAGAAATATCTGCCACTGGTGCTAAATTTAAATTAAGTCCCAACTCTCTTAATAAGGAAACTTTTTCTTTTTCTGTCGCAATAATCATATCGAATCCTCCCTGGGCATAAAGTTCCTGATTAGATTGAAACCTCATAGACCTAAAATTTGGAAATCGACTCACTCGTGTTACAGTTCCGCCCTCTTCATCTACTGCCATAATCATAGGTGTAGTAGTCAACTGTTGATATTTTTTAATCTTAGCAGTAATGGATTCTTTCGTTTCATTTTCAAAATCTCTGGCAAAAAGAACATACCCTCCAGGATGAAAAGTTTGTATTTCAGACTCAACTACATCTTGGTTCATTCTAGCTAAAAAAAGCTGTCCTACTTTTTCTTCTAAAGTCATATTTACTATTTTCTTTTCTGCTTCATGGTAGTAATTTTCAAATAGATTTTTTTCTATGGTTACCTTTTTACTATCCGAGATAAGTATTTTTTCTTTTTCACCCTTTCTATCACAGCCAACTAATATCAATAATATCAAAAATAGTATCCAGCCCTTTTTCATTTTATTACACCACTTTCTTAAATTCTTGCGGCTCTGGTGCTGTAAAAGTCATCATTTTCCCCAACATAGGATAAAATATTTTAAGACGAGTAGCATGTAAATATAAGCGCTTTCCCTTTGTTTTTTTATGATACTTTTTATCACCTAAAATAGGAAGTCCAATATGAGAAAGCTGTACACGAATCTGGTTTTTTCTTCCTGTTTCAATAAATATCGTAAGTAGACTAAATCCATTCTTACTTTTTTCTAATTTATAAGAGGTAACAGCTCTTTTCCCATCCTTTGCTACATAAACTAGATTTGTAGAGGTTTCTTTTAAATAATGAATCAGCATCCCTTCCTTTTTCTTAGGAACTCCTTCTACAATAGCTTTATACTCTCGTACCTTTACATATTCATCCCAATGCTGCTGTATCTGATTTTTAGTTTTTAAATCTTTAGCAAGTAGCAAAACACCACTTGTTTCTTTATCCAAACGATGAATAATAAAAACTTTAGAGCCATGTTTTCTCTTTTGTAAATATTCTCTAACCATATGATATAAAGTACATTGTTTTTCTTTATCTGTAGCGATTGTCAATAGGCCACTCGGCTTATTTACTACAATAATATAATCATCCTCATAAAGAATTTCAAATGGTAATTTTTCATTTTCCTTAGAATGTATAGTAATAACCATTCCTTTTTCTAATGGATAATTATATTTAGTAGTTCTCGTATTTTCAACATAAATATTCCCATGAGTCAAATACTGTTTAACTTTTTTCTTTGGTAAATCTATGACTTCATACAAATACTCTAATAATAGTCCTTCTCTTTCTACAACATACCTATTTTTCATAATGCCTCTCCTATTAAGGTCATTATATCTTACTTTTAATACAAAAGAAAAGAAAAATTGACAATCATTGGCAAGATTAGACAATAATTCTAACATAAGCATCACCATTCACCTTTCCATTTAACAGTAATTATGTTATAGTAAAAATGGTGATATAAATGAAAAAAAGGTCAATATTAATCAAAAAAATTATACAAAGTATCTTTGTATTTATTCTTTTTTATTATAGTAGCTATTTACAATTGATTCCTATTTTATTATTTAATATGGATATAGAAAAATTAACTTCTACCCAAAACATCTGCCTAAGTTTATTTTCTAATATAGTTCTTTTACTAATACTTTGTAAAATTTATTGGAAAGAATTAAAAGCAGAATGGATAAATTTCAGGAAAAATTCTTTACAAAATATGGATGCTGCATTTCGCTATTGGTTTTTAGGTTTAGTAGGAATGGCAGTATCTAATATTATTTTGAACTTTGTATTAAATGCTGGTGGAGCAACGAATGAAAAAATGGTACAAGAAATGATAACGACTCTTCCTATCCTAATGTTAATAAATGCTGGTATTATTGCCCCAATCATTGAAGAATTAACTTTCCGAAAAGCATTCAAAAACGTCTTTCAAAATAAGTGGGTATTTATTTTAAGCTCTGGACTTATTTTTGGTGGACTACATGTCATTACAAGTTTTTCCACCCCTCTTGAGTTATTATATATTATTCCCTATTCCTCTTTAGGAATCTCATTTGCCTATATGTATTATAAAACCAATACCATTTATACATCTATCAGTATGCACATCATTCATAATACTGTATTAACCCTATTATCAATCCTTACAAGATAATCCTCACCAATTGGTGAGGATTTTATGTAATATTTTCTATTTTAGGTGGGGGTAATTCATCTTTACACAAAATGCTATCATAAACTTTCCTTTGTAAGGCATAACAGGAAGCATGATTACTATGGGCTATCCACGAATTCCATTCCAAAAGAACTTGATGAATATCTAAAATTTCATGTTCATAAAGATAATTCCACTTTTTTACTTTTTTCTTAATCTTTTTATAACTACGTTTTCTCAACAATCGGTAGCTTTCAAAAATACGAAATCCACAAAAGTCTACACCAGCCCTATTAGGAAAATAACCACTTTTGTGATTTAATTCTAAATGCAAGTTCTCTTCTAAGAACTGACTAATTAAAAAAAGTAATCTTTTTGCTTCCTGCTTAGACTCTACTAACAAAATAAAATCATCCATATAACGTACATAATATTTTACTTTCAACTCTTGCTTCACATATTGATCTAATTCATTCATATAAATATTAGCAAAATACTGAGATGTATAATTACCGATTGGAATTCCCACATCATCTAAATCTCCATAGATAAACACTTTTGTTAACTCCATTAATTTAGGGTCTTTAATAATTTTACTTAATATGGCAAGTAAAACATCTTTATCGATATTATAAAAAAATCTTCTAACATCACATTTTAATATATAGTAACTACCATATTTATTTTTCATCTTACGCATATACTCTTGCAATGTTTCCACTGCTTTATGCGTTCCCCTTCCATCAATACAAGCATAAGAATCTTTAATAAATCTAGGAGTGATATAAGGTTTAATAAACTCATGAATATACCATTGATGTACCATCCTATCTATATAAGGTAGTGAACGAATAACCCTTTCTTTTGGTTCATAAATTTTAAATTCCCGATATTTTCCCATTTTATAAGTTCCATTTTTTAATTGTTTATACAAATTAACTAAATTTGTCTCTAAATCAATTTCAAAAATTAATACTTCTTTAGAATTTCTTTTTGTTTTACTGGCTCTAGCATGGGCAGATAATAAAGACTCAAATGTCAAATGTTTATCAAATGCATTTCTTATCGTATGAGGCATGATTTAATCCATCCACCATTCAAGTTTGCAATATTAGTAATTTTTTTACTCCATGCTGTATAATTCTTAGGTGATATATATTTTTTCTTATGGGAAACCCTTATTAGTACCTTCAAAATTTTCAAATCGGCATCTAACTGATTTAAATTTTTCAATCGAATCTTTTTATCATATTCTTTTTGAGCATAAATAATTTTTCTTAATCCATCATAAGTCACATTTTTAATGTCTTGTGCCAAAGAAAATCTTTCTGATTTTGGATATTTTAATAAAATTGTTAAAGTATAATAAATTAATTCTACATATTGTTTATAAATCATTAATGATTCTAATTCATTCATAAAACTCCTCCTACTGCTTATTTACACATTATTCTTAAAAAAAATAAAAGTAGCAAAAAAAATTTACTACTTCCTATTATATAATACAAATATTTTTCTAAAATTCAATCACTCTACTAATTAGAAAAATATTACTTCTCATTTTCTTCTACGAATACTACTTTGTAAAATGGAAAAAACTTCTAAGATATCTATTTTTTATTATTTGCTAATAATAACTTAAATCCTCTTATATCATAGTATACTCAGCACGAGGCGGAACGTTCCATTCTTGTTAGCAGTACCATAAAGACAGTGAAAATAGAAAACACCTGTACCTGCATTATCATCATAATAGCCGCCGCGCAGAAAGCCTTATCCAAAACATTAAAACGTTAACAGTTTTTCCCTATCACCAACATAACATATATCAAAAAAATTAACAATTAATATTTTTAT